>NZ_VOYN01000059.1:0-17998 GCF_013420275.1 Acinetobacter sp. YH01020 | reverse complement strand
TTCATGTACTTATATTAACAATCAAAACTCAAGGAAAATAGTCCTTAGTTAAATCAAACGACACTTCATGTCGTGTCGCTTATATCTCTGACCTGAAGGACAGAGTTTTACGCTCCATTTGATAAAAATACAAAATAATGAATTGCCCTGAATTAACTCAGAAATGGCGCTATTTGTTTTTCATTTTTTAAACAGATTCAAAAAACATAGTTTTTCACTTAATAATCATTCATTTAATTTTCTCATTGAAAATCACATTTGCACTGTTTTAATGCATTGTTATCACACCCATGCAAGTCTTTGCTTTATATCGAGTCTTATGTATTTTTAAGTTTTTTTAATCAAAATTTCCCTAGCGCCAATCTCTTTTCCATTTTTTTTCGCTCGATATACTGAAGTTCTTTTCGTGAACTAGCGCACTAAACTGGAACACCTTATGCAAAATATAGATCTCCTCTTTCTCCTTCTTGGTGCAGTCTTGGTTCTTGCCATGCATGCAGGCTTTGCATTTTTAGAATTAGGTACAGTACGACATAAAAATCAGGTCAATGCGCTGAGTAAAATTTTGACTGACTTTTCTATTTCCGCAATTGCATACTTTTTTGTGGGTTATTACATCTCTTATGGTCAGCATTTTTTCCATATTGGGGACACTTTAGCCGCCGATCATGGCTACAACTTAATGCGTTGTTTCTTCCTGCTGACTTTTGCCGCAGCCATTCCAGCGATTATTTCAGGTGGTATTGCTGAACGTGCAAAAATGCGGACTCAAGCGATTGCCACATTATTATTGGTCGCTTTGGTCTATCCATTCTTTGAAGGCATGGCATGGAATGGTAATTTTGGATTACAAGCTTGGTTAGAACGTACATTTGGCGCAGCCTTTCATGACTTTGCAGGTTCGGTCGTGGTACATGCCATGGGCGGTTGGATCGCTTTAGCTGCAGTACTTTTACTCGGTGCGCGTCATGGTCGTTACAAAAAAGATGGCCGTATCAGTGCGCATCCACCTTCAAGTATTCCTTTTTTGGCACTCGGTTCTTGGATTCTCATTGTCGGTTGGTTTGGCTTCAACGTAATGAGTGCTCAACGTTTGGATGCCATTTCAGGACTGGTTGCGATTAACTCTCTCATGGCGATGGTCGGTGGCACATTGGCGGCAAACTTCATGGGTAAAAATGACCCGGGCTTCCTTCACAACGGCCCATTAGCAGGTTTAGTCGCTATTTGTGCAGGTTCTGACGTGGTTCATCCTGTCGGTGCGTTGATTATCGGCGCTATCGCAGGTCTGATCTTTGTCAAACTATTTACATACACTCAAAACAAACTCAAAGTCGATGATGTACTTGGCGTTTGGCCACTACATGGTGTCTGTGGAGCTTTTGGTGGCCTAGCTGTAGGCTTATTTGGGCAAAAATGGTTAGGTGGCTTAGGTGGTATTTCAATGATGTCGCAAATTATTGGTACATTCTTAGCCATTGCGATCGCACTAATTGGTGGATTTATCGTTTACGGTACATTAAAAGCTGTAATGGGTATCCGCCTAGATCAAGAAGAAGAATTCCGTGGTGCAGACTTAAGTATTCACCGTATTTCGGCAAACTCTGAAGAAAACATGTTCTAAACAACACAATCTAAAGCGGCATTTATGTCGCTTTTTTTTACCCTGAACTTCGCTTAAAGCTTGAGTTTAAATCACCTTATTTTAGAAAATCTAAGACCTGATCCAAATGCTGAATTTTATTCGGAATGCTGTGCTGTTGTTCAGCACTTAAAGTATGAAAGCCTTCAAGCAAAACGGCAGACATCCCTGCTTGGCTCGCACCATAAATATCATTGACAGGATGATCACCAATAAATAAACACTCGGTTTCTGTCACGCCCAACTCACGACAACTGTGCTGAAATATTTCAACTTTGGGCTTACTGATCCCTGCACTTTCCGAGCTGATGATCTGATCAAAATACGATGCAAAACCTAGTCCATTCAAAATATTCAGGCGTGTGGCATGTCCACCATTCGACACCACCGCCAGTTTATACTGCTGCTGTTTTAGTTGCTGCAGCAAGGTCAATGCTCCCGGCATCGCCACGGCGAACTGACCAAAGTGCTGAAACCAAAATTGTGTGAGCTCATCAAAATCGGGTTGATGTATCCAATCCAGCTCCGTTTGTAGAGCATAAGCGACAGATGCCCCAATACTCGGATGAGTAAGGAGTTCTTTTTTCGGATATCCCCCATTATCTATACGATTAATAATACGTTTAATCTGTACAAGGTCTACCTCCACCAGCGTCGACTGATAAGACACGGCTAAATACTGCGTATAGGCCTGAACGCTGTGATCTCGATGAGTCAAAGTATTATCTAAATCAAAAAGGACTGCACGTATGCTCATAAATCTTTATTACTGAGTTTTCAAAAACTTTAACACAATGCCCGTTTTGCTTTATGCACCTTCTTCACTATCGATATCAATACAGTTCAAATAGCCGATTAAGTCTGATTTAAGTTTTGTGGTTTCAAATAGCAGCATTCAAACAAAATAATTTCAGCACATCACACGACTTATGCTCTCGAACCGCTCCTTTTTATTACGAAAAGCCCTGCTGCTCACACTCAGTTTGGTTGGCCTCCTTTATGTTTTCCCCGTCGGTGGTTCGCTCGACCAAGCTTTTATTCAGCCTTGGGTCGACCTACATGGTGGTTTTCCTCATCGTAATGATTGGGCACTTGCTGTGTTGAACCATCGCTATATCAAGAATATCGTCATAGGTGTGTATGTTCTCTATATCGCAGCATGGATATGCAGTTTTAAATATCCATATCTGAAAGCTCGCAAGTTTGAATTTGGCTATTTTATCGTGGTGGCTCTACTCAGCACGGCAATCATTGGGTTGCTCAAATCACAATCTGCACATGCTTGCCCTTGGAATATGACTGTCGCTACAGCCCACGGCTTTTCTTGGGATTTTTCAGCACGCCAAGGACACTGTTTTCCCGGTGGCCATGCTGCGACTGGTTTTGCCCTAATCACAGGATATTTTGTTTATCGAATACATCGACCTGCCCGTGCGTACTTCTTTTTATCTGCAGGGCTGATTTTAGGCTTTGCTTTTGGCTGGGCGCAAATGATGCGGGGTGCGCATTTTCTCAGTCATAACCTTTGGACCGCATGGATCATTTGGGCATTTAATTGTGTCATGTATGTGTTGTTTTCTCGCCATCTCACTACATCAACTACGCAGCAAAACAGCAAAGCATTTACATGGATCTAATCTTTAAGTATCTAAATTGAGCTTGATCCGAAAATGATTGAGTCACTCATGATTCACTGAATGGGATCTGTAAACTCACTTTCAGACCACCTAGTGTTTCACTTTTAGAAAATTCCAATTCCGCACCGATATGTTTTGCGGCTTTATCCACGATCGCTAGCCCTAAACCACTTCCAGTTTCTTCATGATTATAAATTCGATAAAAGCGTTTACGAATTTGCTCATATAAAGCAGGGTCGATACCAGGCCCGCTATCTTCAACCTGTACAACCGCCTGCCCCGCATGTTCAAAGACGGAGACATTAATCATGCCCTGTGCAGGGGTATATTTGATGGCGTTATCAATCAAATTAAAAATGATTGAATGTACGGTTGGCTCAAGACTATATAAGGCAATGCGCTGTTGTCGCTCCATGCCAAGGTCAATATCTTTTTGCATCGCCAAATGCACCAGTTGCTCCACGCAATTGGTTGCGACTTGCTTAAGATCAAAATGTTGTTTGCGCTCAAGTTCAAAGACCGAGGCATCTTGTTTTGCCAAACTCAATAATTGACTGACCAAATGCTGAATACGAATTAAACCTTTACTCAAATTTTGTAGAGCGTCATCTTGTGGAAATTTTTGTAGCAAAATCTGCATTTGCAAATTCAGTGCGGTAATCGGGGTCCGTAACTCATGCGCTGCGTCAGCAATAAACTGGCGCTGTTCCTGCTGCGACAATGAAATTCGTTCAAACAACTGGTTCATTTCAATAATGGTTGGTGCAATTTCCTCTGGATACGGCATTTGAGAGATTGGAGAAAGTTCAAAGGCATCCCTTTTTGCCAGTTCTTTTTTAAATTTTTCCAGTGGGTTTAAGCTGCGTTGAATCAACCATCCCAAAGCGATTAATGCAAAAGGTATAAAAACCAAATAGGGAATAAACATACTACTAGCCAATTCAGCAGCAAGATGCTGTCGAACCGATTCTTGCTGACTGACCTGAATTTGCCGATCTGCGAGTGGCAAAATATAGGTATGCCACTCATCCTGTTGGGTTCTGTGGGTATAAAAACCGGCTTTGGGCTGAGGCGCGACCAATAATTTTAATTGATGGGTTTGATGCGCATTGGATTGATAAGTCCATACATCGACAAATAAATCTTCTTCGTGATAACGCTTATGTTGATCAAATTCGCTACGAATAGGCTGCGGATCATGCTCTGCAACACGTTCCGCCAAATTTTGCATTTGCGCATCTAAAATTTCATTAATTTCTTCAAGTGCAATTCGATAAGCTGAAAACACCAAAAGACAGCCCAAAAGCATACTGAAAACAGACACATAAATAATTAGTCTCTTTTTCAGAGAATAAGGCTGCTGCATGGTTGATAATTCCTTTGCCTTAACCGAGTCGATAACCTAAACCACGAATGGTGCGAATAAAATCTTTGTCTAATTTTGTTCTGAGATGATGCACATACACTTCTATGGTATTACTGCTGATATCACTATCAAAATCATAAAGCTTATCTTCTAAATTGGCTTTCGAAAAAATCTTATTCGGATGTGTCACTAGTGGAATCAATATGGCCCATTCACGGTTAGATAAATCGACATATTGCCCCTTATAGCGTGCAAGATGCTGTTCGATATCTAAAATCAATTCACCATGTTTTAAAATTTTCTGCGGTGCTTCGACTGAACTCAGCCCTGTGCGTCGAAGAAGCGCATGAATCCGTGCAAGTAATTCATCAAACTCATAAGGCTTGATCAGATAGTCATCTGCCCCATGGTTTAAACCATCTACACGATTTTGTAATTGATCACGTGCCGAGATGATTAACACTGGCAATTTAGGCTGCATTTGACGAATTTGTTTCAGGACTTGCATACCATCCATCATCGGCAAACCTAGATCCAGCAAGACGATATCAATTCCCCCTTGCATTATGAGCTTTAAGCCATCGATGCCATTATTCACCCACTCGACTTCAAACTGTTGATAGTTCAACAAAGTTTTGGTCGATTCGGCAATCATGAAATCATCTTCAATAATAAGTATTTTGTGCATGGCTTAAGTCCTACGCTGTACTGAAGTACATTGTTGCAACATATTGTTTTTTTCATCAATCACTTGAGTCTGCACATCGAGCAAACTCAATAGCGATGGAAATAGATTATCCTGACTTAATTTTTGGCTTTTTTGTGCCATTAAACAAGTATATTGCGCTGAATTATTTTTTTGCCAAGCCGGTGAAAACCACATCAACATCGGCACATGGGTTTGCTGTGACGGTGCAATTGCGTATGGAGAACCGTGTAAATACAAACCATGCTCACCTGTCGACTCACCATGATCGGACAAATACCACAGTCCTGTTTGATAGTTGTTAGTCACTTTTAAGGTGTTAATCAATTCACTCAGCACATGGTCGGTATAGATAATACTGTTGTCATAACTATTTATTAATTCTGTCGAGCTACATCCCTGTATGGCATTGCTATTACAGGTTGGCTTAAATTTTTGAAACGCTGCGGTACTTCGTTTGAAATAAGCAGGGCCATGACTGCCCATTTGGTGTAATACAATTAAACGAGGTGTCTGATCTGCTTTGGGGATCGAAGCCAAATATGCCTTCAAACCATCCACTAAGATTTCATCATGACATTCGCCATCGGCATCACACCACTTTTTCTTCAGCGCTTCAGGAAATTCATATTTTTCAACACGTGTGCATGTGCCCTTACAGCCTGAATTATTATCTAGCCACGTCACCTTATAGCCTGCACGCTGTGCAATATCGAGTAAACCTTCGCGATGACTTGCAAGCTGTTCGTCATATTCGGTTCTCGGCATACCCGAGAACATACAAGGAACAGACACAGCGGTTGCGGTGCCACATGAGCTGACTTGGCTAAAATTGATAATATTTTGCTGACTGAGTTCAGGATTGGTATTTTTAGCATAACCATTCAGTGAAAAACTTTCCGCGCGCGCAGTTTCACCGACCACCAAGACCATCAATTTTGGTAAGCTTTTGGCGCTTACGTTTTCAACCATATGTGCATCTTCACCATAGATCCGCAATGGCAAATTCTGTTTCGGTGCTTTTTTGTGATAATAGGAAAATGTCGAAGCGATACTGTTTTGTGGTGAGAGCTTGCCTTTTAAGTCACGATGCTCACGAAAGATCGCAGCATAATCGACAAAATAAACAAACAGTAAAGCACTCATGAGAATGAGCGACAGCACTATATGTAAACCTTTTTTGGCAACAACTGTGCTAAAGGCTTCTTTATGCAGTGGCAAAAGCCAGATCAATAGCACTGGCAAAATAACCAGTCCAAAGACCCAGATAAAAAATTGTGGCGAGATTAAATCCTGTACTTCCTTTACATCTGTTTGCATCATGTTCTGTACTTGGTCAGATGTAATGGTCACACCTAAACTATTGACGAAATAGGCACTCAAGCCACCAATGATCAGCAAAACACTCGCCAAAAGTTTTGAATTCCATCGCCATTGCAGGAGTTGCATCAGCACATTATAAAGTGCCACCACCACCAGTACGGTTGCCGCTAAAAATAGTCCGGCCTTCAATCCCGTATAAGGTGTGAGCTGCTGGATTTGCTGATAAAACGCGAGGTTCAAAACCACCCCAAGCCATAAGGCAAGCACGAGGTTAAATTGACTTAAACTAAGTCTTGGAATTTTTTGCTGTATTTTAGCTATGACCTGAAGCATATTGGCATCAATTATTGATCTTTGATGCCCTAATCTAAAAATTCAAACTTAAAAATCACTTAAAACTGATCAAAACCAAGCAAGAAAAATCAAAAAAGGCGATGTAAAACATCGCCTTTTGAACAACTTAAATCAAAGTTTTAGAATTTAAATTCTAGACCTGTACCTAGAACAGGTTGTTCACTTTCATTCGAACCTTTTTCAAGTGCTAAGTAACCTGCATAACCATAAGCTTTCACTTGTTTGCTAAATGCATAATCCGCACCTGCAATGAATTGCTGAGCTTCGTAATCCTCACCCACTTTATAGGTCGTAGTATTTTGACTATATTGTGCTTTTACTGTCCAAGCTTTTGCAGAAGGTAGATTGTATTCTGCACCGACTAACCAACCTTGAGCATCATCAATATTTGCTGCTGCAACATCATTACCTTTAGCAGCCTCAACCTCTGATGTTTGATACAGTGCTTTGAGTGCCAAACCACCCTCAAGATTTACACGACCAATCGCACGAACGGTATTTGCAGCAGCAAATGCTTTTGTAACTGCAACTTCAGGACTTTCAGCATTTAAGATCCCTACACCACTAAAGTTCGATGGAATGGCTTTGTCATAGGCTAAACCTGCAACAACAACAGGGCTGTCATAGACAACAGACGCCGACCAAGCATCGCCAAGACCACGACCTGCAGTTTTTACTACACCTTTGTCGCTCTTAATTCCTGAAGATTCACCTGTTGCAAGCAATGCATTAACTTTAATTGCACCTTCAGCAATTTTAAATGCTGGTGATTCATAGACAACAACGTTATCTACACGGTTTTCACCCGTCATGATGCCTGTAACATCAGCACGGTTACCCACGTAGTTGTTGAATGTATCAACCGGACTAGACAATTGTTTTAATGGTGTATCGTGTGCACCTACTTTCAATGTACCAAGTTTCGCATCTTTCAAACCAACGAAGCGGTTACGCTTAGACCAGTCATCGCCTTCGCCGTCTGAGTTAAATGCCCATTCAATTGCATAAACTGCGCTTAAACGGTCAGTCAGTTTTTCATCGCCCTTTAAACCCAAGAAAGAACTGTTTGAACTGATTTCAACGACATCTTTATCTGAAACACCCGTTTTATTATCTTCAGGTAAATAATCAACAGACGCATCAATTTCACCGTAGAAGGTTGGTGCTGCAAAGGTTGACCCAGCCAAAAGGCTCAATGCGATAGCCGCTGCTAACTTAGTTTTCATCAAAAATTTTCCTTAAATTATTTTGTAACAGATATTACACACGCGAAACATATTACAAAATTATTAAAATAATATTTGCATTGCTCTTTTAGTGCTTTAGCTGATAAAAAACAACCAAAATCATGATTTAGAAGTGATTTTGGTCATTTTTTGATGCTTTCCCCCAAAATAGAATCGGGACTAAGCTCAATGCAGCCAAACCTGTGATCCAAAATAAATAAGTGCTATAACCCAACTGATCGGCCACTATGCCACTGATGCTATACAGCCCCCCACTCACCGTAGCCATAATGGCAACCTGAAATGTAAAGTCCGTTGCTGCAAATGCTTTACGACTATATTGCATCACCAAAGTCAGCATGATCACAAGCAGCATGGCTGAAATCATGTCTTCGGCAGCATTGATCCCATAGATCAGCCATTCATGGACGGGCCGTTTTGCCTCGAACTGTAAAGCCAGCCATGCATAGGCCAATAAACTGAATATTTTCAATACCGAATAGAAAACCAAGGCTTGCGCCCGAGAAATATACTTCAAGCTTAGACCAGCAAACCCCGCCCCAATTAAAGCAGCCACAGCACCCAGCATGGTGACATACAGACCAATTTGACTAAAACTTAATCCTAAATCCACCATCAGCGGCTTAAGTAAGGGTCCTGCCAGACCATCTGCAAGCTTAAAACTCAATAAGATCATCAGCCACAGTGTGAGGGTTTTGGTTTGGGTAAAATAAGTCAGATACTGGCGAATGGCATAGAACAAGCCTGAAGTATGCTTATGGTTGTTATCATTCTCTTGAGAGGAAATTATGTTGAGTGGCGGCTTTAAAGGTTCTCGATAGAGAAATATAGGAATCGTATTGATGAACACCAATACCGCTAAAAACAGAAAGGTGGCTTGCCAATCCAACCAATCTAAAGCCCAAAGTACAGCGCCACCACCCACGATAAAGCCGAGTCTGGAACCAATCACCTGAAAGGTATTGCCCCAGTGCTGTTGGTCAGTTTTTAAAATATTGACAGCCAATCCATCGGTTGCGACATCTTGAGTTGCACCGACCAAATTCATACTGAGTAAAGCCACAAAAAACAGCAGCAAATACATTGGTTCATTCAAGCTTTGGATCGGCAAAAAGGACAGGAAGACTAAGACCACCACGGACAGCAACTGCATTGGAATAATCCAACTCCGATAGTGCCCTTTGGACCTTGAACCATGCCGATCAATCCACGGAGCCCAAAAAACTTTGATCGACCATGGCAGCATGAGTAATCCAAAGCCACCAATATGCGCCAAAGACACACCTTGCGCTCTTAAAATCACTGGTAAAGCATGCGTCATAAAACCGACAGGTAACCCTTGCGCCCAATATAAGGAAAACAGTAAAAGATAGAGCTGACGAAGCTGGATCATAAGTTCCTAAATGTTGAATGCGCTGAAGTTACATTTAGAGTAGTCAAAATACGGCTATTTTGCCAATGATCTAAAAAATCATCGACCTAAGATAAGGTCAATGCTGATGCCGTACTTTTAAATGTGCATCACATCAAAAATGGATTTCACTTATATAAGAATATGCAATGAATCAAAAGACTCAATTATTTCCAGTTTTGCCCGATCAAGTTCCATCACGCGGCTTCCCCCTGAGCCGCGCTATTTTTAAAAAACTTTTTTTGGCACAAGGATGGAAATTTGACGGCGAATTTCCCAACCTTGCCAAAGCTGTGGCAATCATTTCTCCGCATACTTCTAATATAGATGCATGGCATGGTTTTCTTGCCTTGCTTGGGATCGGGATAAAAATAACCATTTTTGGTAAAAACACCCTTTTTGATACTCCCTTAAAACCACTTTTGGATTGGGTCGGCGTGATACCTATTCAGCGTGAAAATCCACATGGATTGACGCGTGCAATTGCTGAGACTATACAAGCGACAGATCAAATTTGGATTGGAATGGCACCAGAGGGAACACGAAAAAAAGCCGATAAAATCAGGAGTGGCTTTTACTATATTGCTTATGAAGCACAGATACCTATTGTGATGTTTAGCTTTGATTATGCAAAGAAAACCATTCATTGCTTAGGTGTTTTTGAACCCAGTGGAGATTTTGAAACTGATCTCAAAAAAATTTTGAAGATTTATGATGGCAAATTTTCCCCGAAAAATCCCGAATGGTTGGCATTGCCGTTACAAAAGCACTTGAAAAAGCCCTAGTCAAATGGCTATTTTTTTGATGTGATGTGCACTTTGTATATTTAAACATCAGATTTCACCCATGAAACTTTTGCATTACCTGATTCCTAGCCTCTTTGTATTGGCACTCACTGGCTGTGACTCTGCAACCAAAACGCCTGCGACCACGACACCTACACCAGCCAAAGCACGTGAACCGGTGATCGCGATTGCGCTCGGTGGCGGTGGTGCCAAAGGTTTTGCACATATTGGTGTGCTTAAAGTGCTCGAATCGCACGGTATTAAACCTAAAATTGTGACTGGGACTAGTGCGGGTAGTTTTGTCGGCAGCTTGTATGCTAGTGGAAAAACGCCTTATCAAATGCAGCAATTGGCCCTGAACTTTAAAGAGTCTGATATTCGTGATTTAACCTTAAATAGCCAAGGCATTATTCAAGGGCAAAAACTGCAAGACTTTGTCAATAAAAACGTCGGCAATAAACCAATTGAACAGTTTCCAAAACGCTTTGCTGCTGTAGCCACCCGTTTAGATAATGGCAGCAAAACTGAATTTAACCGCGGCAATGCTGGCCAAGCAGTGCGTGCATCGTGCAGCATTCCGAATGTATTTGTACCTGCAACCATTGCAGGAGTTAAATATGTCGATGGGGGTTTAGTCAGCCCGATTCCAGTGAAAACGGCACGTGATATGGGTGCAGATATCGTGATTGCTGTTGATATTTCTGCGCGTCCTGACGGTAGCAAAGCCGTAAGCATGTTTGGTTTACTCGATCAAACCATTAACATCATGGGACAACAAAGTATTAATGAAGAACTGAAAAATGCTAATTTCGTGATTCAACCTAAAGTGGGACATATCGGCACACTCGATTTGAAGTCGAGCAATGCGACGATTTTAGAAGGTGAAAAAGCCGCACAGCTCAAAGTGAATAGCATTATTAAGGCGATCGATAACTTTAAACAGTCCCCTGCGGCCTTTAAACCAGCACCAAAAGCGAAAATATAATTCAACGATTTTTTTTATATTCATTGAGTTATACATCTGCTACATTGATATAGATACTGGTTCATCTATATCAATTCACCCTTATATAAGAGTAGATGTATGGAATTTATTTTAGAACCTTGGCACTGGTTTGTATTGGGCGTCGCTTTGATGCTTTTTGAACTAATTTTGCCGTCTTTTGCTGCGCTATGGTTTGGCGTTTCCGCAATTTTGGTTGGGATCTTATATTGGATCTTTCCATCCATGGACTTTAATGTCCAAATTGTGGTTTGGATTATTTTTGCCGTGCTCTGCACATTTTTGTGGTTCAAATTTATTAAGCCTTTATCCATTGATAAAACCAAAGCAGGTCTGTCGCGTGAAGCGACGATTGGCCAAGTGGGTATGGTGATTCAAACCCAGCTAAATCATGGCAGCGTTAAAGTTCGCTTCCCGATGCCTGTTTTAGGTTCAGACGAATGGCATTGCCGTACCCAAGATGCACTTCAAGTCGGTGACCGTGTTCGCGTGACTGATATTTTAGGCAATGATTTAGTCGTCCAACTGCACAGCAGCAACCACCCCACTGACAATCCATAAATAAGTGAGAAATGACATGTCTGGTGTTTCTATTGTTTTTTTAGCGCTCTTAGTTTTTGTAGCCGTCACCATTTTTAAAGGTGTCCGTATTGTTCCCCAAGGTTATAAATGGATTGTTCAGCGTTTAGGTAAATACCATACAACGCTCAATCCGGGACTGAACTTTGTGATTCCGTATGTCGATGAAGTGGCTTATAAAGTCACAACCAAAGATATCGTCTTAGATATTCCTTCTCAGGAAGTGATCACTCGTGACAACGCGGTACTGCTGATGAATGCTGTGGCTTATATCAATTTAACCACACCTGAAAAAGCAGTTTATGGTATTGAAAACTACACATGGGCGATTCAAAACTTAGTTCAAACCTCTTTACGTTCAATTGTCGGTGAAATGGACCTCGATGATGCACTTTCATCGCGTGATCATATTAAGGCTAAACTTAAAGCCGCAATTTCTGATGATATCTCTGACTGGGGTATTACGCTTAAAACTGTAGAAATTCAAGATATTAAACCTTCTCATACCATGCAAGCGGCAATGGAAGAGCAAGCGGCTGCGGAACGTCAACGTCGTGCGACAGTGACCAAGGCAGACGGTGAAAAACAAGCGGCTATTTTAGAAGCAGATGGTCGTTTAGAAGCCTCTCGTCGTGATGCAGAAGCTCAAGTGGTACTGGCAGAATCGTCACAGCGTGCAATTGAAATGGTGAGTTCAGCCGTCGGCGATAAAGAAATTCCAGTTGCGTACTTACTGGGTGAACAATACGTCAAAGCCATGCAAGATATGGCTAAATCTAATAATGCCAAAACTGTGGTATTACCTGCGGATGTACTGAATACGATTCGTGGTGTGATGGGACGTAATAACTAAATCTTCACATTAATAAAAATGGGTCGTGACATACGGCCCATTTTTATGCTCAAAACAAAAAAGAAGGCAAAGTTTGTCAATTTATGTTTAAATTTCACGTTATTTTTTTGACGTTTTAGGACTTATTGTTCGATTTCACCTACTTGGCTTAGGCAAATCCCATTGAGTCCCTAATTAAACGCAATTGTCCAACGCCAAAGCGGATACCGTATGAGCTCCCTGAATCCCACCCTAATTACCTTTCTCTTTTATATTGTCGCCATGGTCGTGATCGGTTTACTTGCATACCGTGCGACCAGTAACTTTTCTGACTACATTTTAGGTGGCCGCCGATTAGGGAGCTTTGTCACTGCCCTTTCAGCAGGTGCATCAGATATGAGTGGTTGGTTGCTCATGGGTCTTCCGGGGGCGATTTATCTTTCAGGTTTATCTGAAATGTGGATTGCAATTGGTCTGATCATCGGTGCTTGGCTCAACTGGCTACTTGTGGCAGGTCGTCTCCGTGTACATACCGAAGTTCAAAATAATGCCTTGACCCTACCTGACTATTTCTCAAATCGTTTTAACGATCAAAAGAAAATCTTACGTATCGTGTCTGCTGTGATTATTTTGATTTTCTTCGCAATTTACTGTGCTTCAGGCATGGTTGCAGGCGCTCGATTATTTGAAAGTATGTTTGGTATGTCGTATAGCACTGCGCTTTGGATCAGTGCAATTGCAACGGTGAGCTATGTGTTTATTGGTGGCTTCCTTGCTGTCAGTTGGACCGATACCATTCAAGCGGGCTTTATGATTTTTGCCTTGCTGCTGACACCTATCGTGGTCATGTTGTCGTTTTCTGATTTAAGCCAGTTCACTCTGGCACTGGAAGCGGCACGCCCTCAAGCCATGGATGTATTTGCTAACTTAAGTTTTGTCGCAATCATGTCTTTATTGGCATGGGGCTTAGGCTATTTTGGTCAACCGCATATTTTAGTGCGCTTCATGGCAGCAGATTCAGTTAAATCGATTCCCAATGCACGCCGTATTGGTATGACATGGATGACGCTCTGCCTCGGTGGCGCAGTTGCAGCAGGCTTCTTCGGTATTGCTTATTTCCAACAGCATCCAGAACTGGCAGGTGTCGTTACAGCAAACCCTGAAACGGTCTTTATGGAATTGACTAAAATTCTATTTAACCCATGGGTTGCAGGTATCGTATTAGCTGCGATTTTAGCTGCGATCATGAGTACCTTAAGCTGTCAGCTTTTAGTCTGTTCAAGTACCTTAACTGAAGACTTTTATAAATCATTCTTACGTAAAAATGCTTCACAAAAAGAATTGGTTTGGGTCGGCCGTATCATGGTGTTAATGATTGCGTTGCTAGCGATCTATATGGCGGGTAATCCTGACTCTAAAGTCCTTGGTCTCGTAGCATATGCATGGGCAGGCTTTGGTGCTGCATTTGGCCCACTGATTATCATGTCATTGTTTTGGAAACGCATGACACTCAATGGTGCTTTAGCAGGTATGGTGGTCGGTGCGGTTATGGTTATTCTATGGAAAAACCTCTGGGGCGATACAGGCGTTTATGAAATTATACCGGGCTTCATCTGCTCACTCATTGCAATCATCATTGTGAGCTTAATGGGTAAAGCGCCATCTGCTGAAGTCACTGAAAAATTTGAAGAAGCAGATCGTATCTATAAAGAAAGTATTTAAGACCAATAGCACTTAAATTTAATTTCTAAGTTTTAATATCTACAAAAAAGGACGCTAGGCGTCCTTTTTTGTTTGGCGGATTCAAGCAGCAAGTGCAACAGTATAAAAACCAGCCATAACTTCACTCGGTGTATACCAACCTAGTGTTTTTCTAGGACGATGGTTGAGTGAAAATTCTATCTGCTCTATTTGTTCGTTTGACACGTCATCAAACGATGATGATTTTGGCAGATATTGACGGATTAAACCATTCGTATTTTCATTTCTAGCTCGCTGAATAGACTTGTAAGGGTCAGCGAAATACGCCTCTATGCCGGCATTAGTAATTCTTTTGTGTTCGGAAAATTCTTTGCCATTATCAAATGTCACGCTATAAGCATGGCTCATTCGTAAACGATCTAATGCACAACTAATCGTTTGAGAGGATGCTCTCGTTGGCCCTAAATGAACAATATGTACGTACAGGCTCTTTCGATCCACGAGAGTTAATAAAGCACCTTTATGATGTTTACCAATCACCGTGTCACCTTCGAAATCTCCTAAACGTTGTCGTTGATCAATGACATCATCTCGGCAATTAATACTTGTTTTATCAATGATTTGCCCCTGCGATCCGTGTTTTTGTAACCTCGTTTTCGATATTTCTTCTGATGCCTTAAGTGTAGATGGAGTTTACCGCCTTTTGATTTATCTTGATAAATGTACTGGTAAATCCATTCATGTGAAGGTACATCCAGCCAACTGCGTTGTGTTAAAGCACCTGAAATTTGTTCTGGTGACCCGTCCAAGCCAATCAAATAATCAATATACGCGAAGGCAAATGCTGTCATTGATGATGAAGGACGGTACCGTCTTTGTCTTGCAAATTTAGCTGCCTGTTGAGCCCTATATCCACGTTGCCCAGTATTTCTTTTTAATTCATGGTAGATGGTTGATCGTGAACGCCCTAGCTCCCGAGCAAGGGTAGTGATTGAACTTTTACTTTTCAAAGTAGCATAAATTTCGTATCTTTCATCTTGAGAAAGTTGGGTGTATTTCTTCATTGTGTGCTTTCCAATTGCGAGTTGAAAAAGTCTAATGATTCTATAAATACACCTAACTTTTTCAACTAACTACAAATGTGTCGCATTTGGGATTTGAATCTGCGTTTTTTATCATGTCATCCATTTAGCTATTCCGTAGATGGTTTATTGACTTCTGTTCCAAATATACAAAATATAAAAAAGCCCACAATATATTACATGTGTGGGCTGAGGTCTTTTACTGCGTCATATTAACTTTGACGTTTTAATAAAAACTGCGTGATCTTGTGTAATTCTGCCGCATCTTCTGCAAAATAATCCAAAGCTTGAAGCGCTTGAGCATGTAATTCTTCTGCATAAGCTTGCGCTTGCTCGAGCCCCATTAACGCAGGATATGTCGATTTATCCACTTGTTGATCTTTACCTGCTGTTTTACCCAATGCTTCAGTGTCAGCAATAATATCTAAAATATCATCTTGCACCTGAAAGGCTAAACCAATCGCTAGACCAAATTCGCGGAGTTTAGGAATAGCTTGGTCTGTACCATTAAATACCGTCACTGCCGCCATCATGATTGCGGCCGAAATTAAAGCACCAGTTTTATTTCGATGAATGTTTTCTAATTCATCCTGACTGACATGCTTGCCTTCTGCTTGTAAGTCTAGGACTTGTCCATTGACCATTTTTGAAGTTGCAGTCGCTAAAATTTGCATTTGCTTCAAGATGATCGGCGCTTTAACGGCTAGGCCTTGATCAAAGAGACGGCTGCCTAAAACTTCAAAAGCCATCGATTGTAAAATATCGCCAGCAAGTAAAGCCGTATCTTCACCAAAAGCCACATGACAGGTTGGTTGACCACGACGGAGTAAATCATTGTCCATACACGGCAAATCATCGTGTACCAATGAATAGCAATGAATAAATTCAATCGCCACAGCAGCACGGCGTACGGCTGCAAAATTGGTATTGGGTTTTAACGCTGCTGTTGCATAACAAAGTGCCGGTCGAACGCGTTTTCCACCCAACATCACAGCATGATACACCGCCCCTTTTAAGGGTTCTGGAATTGAAAATGCATCAAGCGCTGTCAGTAAATCCTGCTGAATACGCTGCTGCGCTTCTGTCAGGGCATGTGTGGAAACGTCTGTTAAAGAAGACACATTCACCTCAAATACTTTAAATATTTAACTGCTTCGTTCATTAGCAAATCGACTGCTAATGTTTTCTGTCATTTTGACCTGTTGCATCATACTGCTTTCTCAGATCTTTCTCTATGTTACGGCCTAAATCTATGTGTTTTTCCCACAGTCTGATGGTTTTTTAAATGTCGTTTCCTCAAATAGCGCCACATTTTGTCCATCATTAAAACAGGTACAATTTTTCGAGCCTTTCTTGGCTTGATATAAAGCCTGATCGGCACGTGTCAATGTTTCAAAAAATGACTCTGTACCATCCCACAAGGCCACTCCGCATGAGATACTCAGTTGTAAAGCCTTATCTGCATAATTCATCGAAGAAGCATAGATTTGCTCACAACATTGTTGTGCAATCGAACATGCAGTCGATATAGCCGTGCGTGGCAAAATCATTGCAAACTCTTCCCCACCCATGCGATATATTTGTGCATCTGCGTGTTGACTAATTTGCATCCTTAAAAGCTGCGCACTTTTTCTTAAAACTTCATCGCCAAACGCATGACCGTAGATATCATTGATTTGCTTAAAATTATCTAAGTCGAGCATCATCAAACAAATTTCATCAGCTTGTTCAACCGCGAAGCTTTTTTGCCACTGAGAAAGGTCTAAATCAAAACCTCGTCGATTTTTTATCCCTGTCAGATAATCAAAATAAACTTGTTGTTCGAGTTGTTGGTTATGTTTCAACAGCGATAATTCGAATTGCTTTAAATTCGTTATGTCCGCACAGCACAACAGCACATGTTCCAAATCGCCACTTTGTTGAAACTTAGGTTTGAGCGTGAACCAATAATGCCGTTCATTTTCACTATACATAAAGGGTTCAATGCTATCGTTCTCTAAACAGCGTAAATCAAACTCAGAACTTGTGGCTTTGGTTTTTTGCTGCATCACGGACACATGATTCAATACAATCTCTTGTAAGTCTGACTGAAATCGATGTTTAAATATTTGATTGGCGCATATCAGCTCAGCTGTCGCAGAAAATAACGCAGCCGGCATTGGCAACGCTTCTAATACAGCCAATTGTTCAGTAGGTAGATCCGATTTTATCAAATGGAGCGTAAAACTCTGTCCTTCAGGTCAGAGATATAAGCGACACGACATGAAGTGTCGTTTGATTTAACTAAGGACTATTTTCCTTGAGTTTTGATTGTTAATATAAGTACATGA
>NZ_VOYN01000058.1:0-18468 GCF_013420275.1 Acinetobacter sp. YH01020 | reverse complement strand
AGTTGTATGAGGGATAAGGGCAAATTGTAGGTTTTATCTCAGGTTCAAATTTAAGATTTTAGCAGCACTCCAAACTCTACAATTTGCGTATAGTGGTAGCTAATCACTATATCAATCAAGATACAAGTAGCACTGCTACGCAAGGGAGAGGTTATAAACCTTATCGATTAGGCACCAACACATAGCGACCATTTTCAAAGATCCAGTACATGCCACTTGGGGGTGCAGGTAAACCTAAACGCTGCCAATCACTGATAAAGGTATAGGTCGAACTCGAAATACTAGCGCTGGCAGGATCGCCATTGACCCAACTATAGCTCTGCGAATTTTGAGTAATCGTGGTCGGCGCATTGTATTGAATACTAATGCCACTTTGTGGATACTGCGGATAAGGTCGATTTGGATATTGCGGATAAACCGGCGGGCGACTTGGATAATGAGGATAATGTTGAGGATAATTCGGCGCATGCTGCGGATAGCCAGGCCGATTCATCGACGGTGGGCGGTGTTGTGGTTTTGATGTATCCACACCTTGGTAGTTTGCCCATTTGTTTTCCGCAAAAGTACTGGCTGAAGCACTGATCAGCATCACACCTGCAATCGCATAGAATAATGTGGTTTTCACATAAGCTCTCCTCAACGGTTTATACGCTCAGTATAAATTCCATTGTAGGAGAAAAAATGGATAAAAATCCATCAAATGCAATAATTTGTTAAATCATCCACCCGATTCGGATCAGCAGATGATGCACTCGATTTTCGACGGAATATGCTAAGATGCCTTTTATTTCGTAGTGGATCAAATGCTGTGTCTGAATTAAGTTTTGACCGACTTCATCAATTTTTTTCGAAAGTACCTAGTATCCAAGAAGCCTTAATCGACTCATATGGCACCGATGGCAAAAATGCGTGGTGGTTCAAATTTCAAATTAATATAGATCACCCTTTAGCATGGCAAACTGTTCAAGAATTGGGCCATGTATTGAACTATATTTCTAAAAATGAACGCTTACCGACTCAATTTTTACCGGTTTCTCCGCCACCATATATGAATGGCGAAGCAAAACAATTCTTGTCTTGGGTGATTCAATGTAACCACGCCGATTTTCCACCAGATGTCATCTGTGACTGGTTAGAAGCTCGTTTGCCACAACCAGTAGATGATGCCGATAAATGGAAAATCAAAACCGATATTAAAGAATTGGATCAAATGACAGATAAAGATTTAGATCAAATCGTTCCGCCGAATCCTGTACCGAAGAATTAAAACTGATTTAGTTCCTCCTAACCTCCCTTTAAAAAAGGGAGGAAAGTCCCTCTTTTTAAAAGAGGGATTTGGGAGATTAAGACAATTCTAAAAAGTAGATATTCCGCTCCATTCCATAAAGCGATACAACACATATTTCAAGGTCGATTCATCCGCATATTTACTATAATCGACACTCATTTGTTTACCATCCAGATTTGACCAAGCGGTATTAAAGTACTGTGATGCATCTTTAAAAACTTGAGCATCTTTCACACCGATAACGCGTAAATCCGTTTCTAAATTATAATTTTTCAAGTTACGCGCCGTGAAATTGGCAGAACCTAAAATCATATCGGCTTGATAAGCAGTACGTTTTAAAATCATCTTGCTATGGCACTGCTCACCTTGGGTATTACACCAACGTACATCAATACCAGCATCATGTAATTCAGAGGCAACAGGACGGTTTGGAATACCATTTTTGGTTCGACCAAAAGCATCCTTATTCGGATCGAGTAATACACGAACTTTCACGCCACGTTCATGTGCAGCAATGAGTGCTTTGATAATTTTACGTTCTGACAAGTAGAACATCGCGATATCAATTTCAGTTCCAGCTTTCTTCGCACTATCAATTAAGTCGAGTGTGGCATCATAAATGGCTTTTTCAGTCAGCACTTGAACCTGTGGCTGAGTTTTCGCGGCTTCAACATCTTTAATCACTACAAATGGAATATTGGCTTTAGACATCATACCTACGGCTTGCTCAGTCTTTAACAAGTCAATCGCGGTCATGCCTTTGACGGTTAAGGCCACATTGGAATGTCGTGAGCTACCATCATGTGGATTCATAGAGGTGACTAAACCTTTCCAACCGTCAACGGTATCGACCACCAAGGTTTTACGATGATTGGCTTTAAAGTTGAAAAGATCCATATAACTGCGGATCGTCACTTTCTCGGTTCCCAATGGGTTCGGTAACCAGCCTTTTTCAGGATTATCGCCAATATCTTGACAACAGATATACCAAAAACCTGACCATGCTGGATTAGAGGCACGAAGCGGCACCAAATTGGTTTCCATCAACTCAATGCCCCCTTGTCGTAATTGACGATAATGCTCGGGTTGAATGCCGCCATAGACCGAATTGACAGGATCAGTAATCACAAAAATTTCCACTTGAGGTGATACGCGACGCTTCAAAATCAGCGCATCGGTCAACTCCTGTGTTAATTGTTCATGTTTTAATTGAGAGTCGCCAACTTGCGGATTAAAGAGAAACATATCCAACACAATGGTCGACTGTGCTTCTTCGATCATTTTCAGCATTTCTTTAAAAATACGATGTTCCTGTTGCTGCTTTCCTTGCGCATCGATATAGGTTTCATCCACTAAAAAGTTCACTTCGGCATGGCGAAGTTTTCCCGTGTAGTTCAGCCCTTCAGGGAGTGGTTTGAGCGTGTGATAGGTTGCCGATGCCAAATAACCTAAAACCAATAAACCAATGACCACACCCACATAGCGACGACGTGACCAATTGAGCTTGTGATGTATTCGTTGAATGATGCGCATAAGAAAAAACCTAGTCTAATGCGCTCAGACTAGGTTTTATTCATTGATTTTTCAAGAGGATTTCTGTGACTTTACCTAGACTTACTTAGAAAAGTCTGTGCAAATTCAATTAGAATCCAAATTCAAGACCAACTGTAAAATTACGACCGACTTGTGGAATATTGGCAAGGAATGACGTGTGAGAATAAACATCTTCATCCAATAAATTATTGGCTTTGAAATAGACTCGATAATCATTTTGATCTTTCAATTGACCACTATAGGCCACACCCAAATTCACCATATTGTAGCCATCTGTTTCACGCTCAAATGCAGTGATTTTGTCTTGTTTGAATACATGTGAATATTCTGCAAGACCTGACCAACCATCGGCAAAGTCAACATCGACCTTGGTTCCTAAGCGCCCTGCAGGCACACGTGGCGCATTTTCACCATCAATTTTGCCGCGAACATAATCACCAAAGACACTGAGTTTATACATGTCATTTACTGCATAACCCACTTGAGCTTCCGCGCCATAGAACTTGGCTTTGTCTTGGGTGTAATCAACTAAGCGGAAGTTTTCAAAATTATCTTTGGTTGCAGCATAAATGTAGTTGTCATACCAGTTGTGGTAAACATGAACGTGATAATCCAACTGATCTTTTTCGTAATGGAAACCCAGTTCTAGATTATTGGATTTTTCCACATCCAGATTTTCATTTCCGCGTTCATAGGTATTGGTCGCAAAGTGCTTACCGTTGGCATAAAGCTCTTGTGCCAATGGTAAGCGTTCTTGATGAGAACCCACCAAGGATAATTTATAATTGGGTGCAAACGCCCAGTTCACAGCACCTGAGTAGGAAATACCATAATCGTCATAATTTTTTTGTGCAGAATCGATCTGAATTTTCTGCTGATCGACACGGGCGCCCAGCTCGACATGAAAATCACCAAATTGTTTATGTTCTAAACCAAATACACTCCATTTTTGGGTTTTATTTGGGTTGATCAATGACTCTTCGCCACTGATATTGAGCTTTTGCTGATTGTATTGTGCGCCTATCACCCCTTCCCAATCCGCAATCGGGTTATGCACCAACTCTAAACGACCATCATAGCCCTGACTTTTAAAAGTGGTTGCTGCGGTGTTACCTTCAATTTCATCATGTTGATAATCGGTATAACTCGCATGCGCACGTAGTTTTTGGAATCCTGCAAACGGCTCAGCTAATTCAGTACGGAAATCATAGCGTTCTGACTTTAAGTCGACCCATGGGCCTGCGGCATCATGATCGTGATCATGCTCGTCATGCGCTGAATGATCATGCTCATCGGTATGCCCATGGTTATCATGACCATCACAGTGTAGATGGTCATCATGTGGATGACAGCTTTCATATTCATGACTATGACCCGGCAAGCCATATTGGTCTTGACGGTTGCTATAAGACAGTCCAGCAAAACCACGATCATGAATCCATGACGCACCTACACTGACATTTTGCCCTTCTGCAAAAGTATTACCGACTCGGCGTTCTTTTTCTAATTCGCCATCATGATCATGAAAATAATTGGGTGCAATATAGTCATTGGCTTTACGTTTCGAGCCTTCTACACGGATGGCAAATTGCTCACCTAAAGCAGCCGTCACACCGGCACTCGCCAATTTTTCATCACTGCCTGAGTTATAACGAACCCCAACTTGCCCTTCATAACCTTTATCAGGAATAGAGGTAGGAATCTTTTGATCCGTCACGTTGACCAAACCGCCGACTGTTCCTGCAGCATATAACAGTGTTGATGGTCCACGGATCACTTCAATTTTTTTGGCCAAAATCGGATCTACCGTAACCGCATGGTCAGGGGATAAAGTTGAAACATCTGCTGTTTCAGATGCATGCTCCAACACTTTGACACGTGGCCCATCTTGCCCACGTATTACAGGTCGACTTGAGCCTGCACCAAACTGATTTGAATACACTCCAGGTTGTCCGGCAATGGCATCACCAATAGTGACTCCACCTTGTGCCAAATCTTTATGCTTAATAATGTTATCTGCAACCGCAAAATCTGCGGCACTTTGATTTAAAGGATGAACCTGAACATTAATCGCCTCTAAAGTTTGTACCTGTTGTTGCTGATCATCAGCATAAATATTGGGTGCAATCACTGCAAAAATTGAGATTGTGATTAAATTCTTATGAAAGGACATTTGGAGAGACTCAAATCTGGCTAATTTTGAATAATGTTATAATATAACATTTCATTCATTTTGCAATAAAAAACATTCTAATCTGCCCAAATCATATACACTCACCTATACCACATTGTATTTATTCATATATTTATTTTAGTTCAATGCCTTTTACCATATCCCATGCTGTACTCGCACCGCCTATTTCCAAATTAAGCGGAAATCGCCTGTCTATTGCAGCACTCGCAATTGGTAGCATGGTGCCGGATTTATTCCGTTTATTTACTAATGCTGACTACAATGGATCCCATCAATGGTCGGGGTTAATTTTTCCAAACTTAATCCTAGGTTTGCTGTTTTGTGTGCTGTGGTATGTGCTCTATCGCCCGATGTTATTTGCTTTTTTTGGTTTAAATAAGCCGCTGCATCTACAGAATTTCAATCAATGCTGTGGGTTTATCCTAAGCCTCATCCTCGCACTCATCATTGGAACTTCGACGCATATTGTTTGGGATGGCTTGACCCATGTTGACTTTCGTACCTTTGCATTTAAGGATCTATTGAGTCTACCGATTCAATTTTTTGGTCATTCATATCCCCTACATCGCGTGTTGCAAATTGGATTATCTGGCTTGGCACTCCCCGTTTTGGCATGGATGATTTATCGTCATCATCTTCATTATCGAAGTACTGTAAACGTCCCCACAACCATCAAAGTCTATGTATATGGTTTAGCGGCCCTGTCTCTAGCTGCGGGCATCGCAAGTTATTTTTATTTTGCTGACAGTATTTACTCAGATGCCTTTGTGCATGACCTGTATGCCTATGTCGGCAAAGCCATTAATTATTTTTTTCGTGCATTTTTGGCCACGTTTAGCCTTGGTAGTCTGATATTTCTAATCATAAGCAAGAGCACTAACATTTTTTCTACGTCATCGGCTTAAGCCCTTCATTGAGCAAAAATTTGCTGTAAATTTGGCTGTTTAGCAATAAGTCCTTGTGACAAAACAGCCAAAAAGAGGCATAATCCCCTATTCGAATAAAAGCGGTACGCTGTTTACGTATTCGCTGACCTTAACCCATATAGTTGGATTTCTAACGCTATGATGCGAACTCATTACTGCGGCTCACTTACTGAAGCCCAAATTGACCAAACCGTTACATTATGCGGTTGGGTTCACCGTCGCCGTGACCACGGTGGTGTAATCTTCCTTGACATGCGCGACCGTGATGGCCTTGTTCAAGTGGTGATTGACCCTGATACTCCTGAAGCTTTCGCGACTGCTGATAAATCACGTTCAGAATTCGTATTAAAAATTACAGGCCGTGTGCGTCGTCGTTACGAAGGTACTGAAAACGCGAATATCGTGAGTGGTCAAATCGAAGTTTTAGGCAAAGAAATTGAAGTTCTTGCTGCGTCTGAAACTCCTCCATTCCCATTGAATGACGAAAATACCAATATTTCTGAAGAAGTACGTTTGAAATATCGTTTCCTCGATATTCGTCGTCCAGAAATGTTAGATCGTTTACGTTTCCGTTCTAAATTAACCAACCTCATTCGTAACTACTTCGAAGACAATGGTTTCTTAGACGTTGAAACGCCTATTTTGACTCGTGCTACGCCTGAAGGCGCACGTGACTATTTAGTGCCAAGTCGTGTTTCTAACGGTAGCTTCTACGCACTTCCACAATCTCCGCAATTGTTCAAACAGTTGTTGATGGTTGGCGGTATCGATCGTTACTACCAAATTGCGAAATGTTTCCGTGATGAAGACTTACGTGCTGACCGTCAGCCTGAATTCACACAAATCGACGTTGAAACATCGTTCATGAGTGACGATGACATCATGGATTTAATGGAACGTTTAACGGTTAAGATGTTCAAAGAACTTCTTAATGTTGAATTCGACAAATTCCCTCGCATGACTTATGCAGACGCAATGCGTGACTATGCATCTGACAAACCAGATATGCGTATTCCTTTGAAATTGGTTGACGTTGCAGACATGATGCAAGACGTTGAGTTCAAAGTATTCGCTGGTCCTGCAAAAGATCCTAAAGGCCGTATTGTTGCGCTTCGCGTACCAGGTGCTGGCGCACTTCCACGTAGCCAAATCGACGAATACACTAAATTCGTGGGTATCTACGGTGCAAAAGGCTTGGCTTACATCAAAGTCAACGAGCTTGAAAAAGGCATCGAAGGTCTTCAATCTCCAATCGTTAAATTTATCGAGCCAATCGTACTTGATCTATTGAAACGAGTTGGTGCTGAAAATGGCGACATCGTATTCTTCGGTGCGGACAAAGCGAAAATCGTAAATGATGCGATGGGTGCTTTACGTATTAAAGTCGGTCACGACATGAAACTTGTAACTTGTGAGTGGGCGCCACTTTGGGTTGTTGACTTCCCAATGTTCGAAGAAACTGATGACGGCAAATGGACGTCTGTTCACCACCCATTCACGCTGCCAAAATCAAGCGTTGAAGAAGTGAAGAACAACCCAGGTGCTGCACTTTCTGTTGCTTACGATATGGTATTGAACGGTACTGAAATCGGTGGTGGTTCATTACGTATCTTCAATCTAGAAATGCAAAAAGCGATCTTTGAAGCGCTTGGTATTTCTGAAGAAGAAGCAGAAGAGAAATTCAGCTTCTTGCTTAACGCCTTGAAATTCGGTGCACCTCCTCACGGTGGTTTGGCATTCGGTCTTGACCGTTTAGTGATGTTGATGACTGGTGCATCTTCTATCCGTGACGTGATTGCATTCCCGAAAACAAAGACTGCGGAATGTCCTTTAACTCAAGCGCCTGCGCCAGTTGAACCTAACCAATTGCGTGATTTGGGTATTCGCTTGCGCGAAAAACCAAAAGCAGAAGAAGCTAAATAATTTTTTAATTCCTTCTTTTTCTCCTTTTGGGAGAAATACAAAGAGGAAATAAAAAAACCCTGCAATTGCAGGGTTTTTTTATTGGATTATTGCTGTAAAATTTAATTACTAAAATGTAAAAAATGCTTAAATCGGATTTTGATTGATTGAGTTAATCTGTAAGATACAAACTGCGCTATGATGTAGCGTATAACAGTTATGTAAGCATAACTAAAATGATATTGCTGTATTTATTGATTTATTCTTATTTTTTGTTCTGTAGATTCTTATTCTTTTTGTGCCGTTTTTCTAAAAGTGCATAGTCTCTTGGCAAAATTTCCAACCAGTCACCTCTTAAAACAACCGAGACTCGCACACTGCAATGTATTTCATCTTCAAAACACTAGCGCTATTGCCTTTAAGAATTTTACAAGCCGTGGCTTTGTTCGCCGCATATGTGCTTTATGCATTCAATTCATCCGTTAAACGCATCACCACAATCAATATTCGGTTGGCCTATCCCGAATTAACACAAGATGCGCAGCAACAACTCGTCAAAAAAAGCATGCAAAGCCAGTTCCTGACCTATGTGGAATTTATTAAATGCTGGGGTATGCCGCCCAGTTATAGCTTAAATTTATTTAAACATATTCATGGTGAATCGGTTCTAACCGAAGCTTTAGCCAGTCAAAAAGGCGTCATTGTTGTCGTACCGCATTTTGGTAGCTGGGAGATGCTCAATGCCTGGCTGAATGTTTATACCGCACCAATGATTATGTACAAGCCCAACAAAAACAAAGGTATTAACCGTTATATGTTAGAGGCACGTCAAAAATTTAATGCGACCTTAGTTCCAACCGATGAAACTGGTATACGTGCAATCTTCAAGCATTTGAAACAAGGTGGGCTAACCGTCATTTTACCAGATCATCTGCCCAAAGCTTCTGGCGGGATCTACTCAAAGTTTTTTGGACAGAATACCCTGACCGTAACATTGGTATCGAAACTCGCTGCGAAAACACAATGTAATGTGATTGGTTTAAGCTGTATCCGCAATGACGATCTCTCTAGTTTTGATTTACATTGCACAAGCCTCTCAGATGATATTTTGTCTAAAGACTTACAGCTCTCTGTGGATACACTTAACATTGCCATGCAAGATATAATCAATCAAGCGCCTGAACAATATATCTGGTCTTATAAACGCTTTAGACATTGTTTAGGCGACATCAATATCTATCGTCAATAAAATTATTGGTACTACCGTCAAAATCTTGCATCTAGTTAGACAAGATCGTATAGATTGACTTTATTCAATTGAGATCAATTATCGATAGTGGCATAATGGGCTCAATTTCCACGTTTAAGTGAATCTCCTATGGCTATGCGTCCTGAAGTTCGTCGTCGTGCAATCGTTCTGATTATTTTTTCAGTCGTACAATGGCTATTCATGCGCTATATTTTGGCCAACGAATTATTTAACTTAACTACTTATAACCGTATTGTTTTGTTCTGCGTGAGTAGTCTTGCTGGCGCCTTGTTGATCTTTGTTGGTTTGATTTATATGGTATTGAAAGGTAATGCGGATAAAGCTGAATAAACTAAAATATCGAATTCTGTATGTAATATTGAGGGAAAAAGAAATTTTTCTTATTCCCCCTATCAAATTGTAAATTCAATATTATTCAATCAAAGCCCAAGCTGCTGGTGTTCCCTTCTCAATAGCAATGCGTGCTTTTTTGCCAATCAGGTTCTGATAAAACCGCGGGTGCAAACCAAAACCTGGACGTACTACACGTAGATTGTCTACTGTCAGCACTTCACCTGCCTTAACATCTTCCGAAAAATATACAGAACGCTTAAACATTAAAGATTTTTGTTCAGCTGCTGTAGGTCCATATTGAACAGACCCCAGACTTTGCCAAGCACGTTCAGACTCAACCACCAACAATTTTAACTCAGCGGGTTCAAGCGAAAATGCACTGTCTACACCGCCATCTGCACGATTTAAAGTAAAATGCTTTTCAACAACTGTAGCACCATGTGCAACTGCTGCAACAGATACTCCAACCCCCATCGTATGATCAGATAAACCAATTTGGCAATCGAACATTTGTTTTAAATGTGGAATCGCCAAGACATTGGTATTGTTTGGAGAAGCAGGATAAGTACTTGTACATTTGAGTAAAATCAAATCTTTACAGCCCGCAGCTCGCGCTGTTTTCACTGCTTCCTCAATATCGGATAAAGTTGCCATACCCGTGGAAATAATCATTGGTTTACCTGTTTTCGCCACTTTTTCAATCAACGGCAAATGATTATTTTCAAATGATGCAATTTTATATGCAGGAACATTCAAGCTTTCAAGGAAATCAACAGCACTCTCATCAAACGGCGAACTGAAACACAGCATGCCATGCTTTTCAGCACGCTCCATAATTGGCTTGTGCCATTCCCATGGCGTATATGCTTTTTGATATAAATCATGCAGATTACTGCCATCCCACAGACTATTTTTATCTTCTATTAAAAAATCTTTATTGCGGACATTCAAAGTAATTGTATCTGCGGTATAGGTCTGCAATTTTAATGCATGTGCGCCTGCCTCGGCGGCTGCATCCACAATTTCAAATGCCCGTTCCAATGATTGATTATGATTGCCAGACATTTCAGCAATAATAAATGGTGTATGATCAGCACCAATTGCACGGTGTCCAATATGAATCACTGAATTCATCAAGATCTCTCTATATTTTTCAAATAAGTCGTTGATTTTTTTTGATAGCCCGCATTGATAAACAAATGATGGGATGACTGATTTTCAGCAAGTACTACCGCATTGATCAGCTTGATTTGTATATGGTTATACTGAAGATAATGCTCAGCTTGCTGCAGCATTTCAAGTGCATTTCCACTACCTTTAGCATCGGGAACACAATAAATGGAAATTTCTGCACTTATTCCACTAAAATCAAATCGAATCACACCCACGGGTTCAGAAGCTAATTCTGCAATCAGAATAATCCGATCCGTACTCAGCAAAGTCTGTTCAAACCACTGCTGATGACTTTCTAGTGGAATAATCTCAGTATGACGTGAAACCAATCGTATTGAATCATGATTGCGCCACATCCAAAGCGAATGGCTATCAGATAACTCAGCCTTGCGCACCTGAACGGAATATATTCCCATGGCACGTAACACCCGTTGTACACCACGCCCATCTACTGTTTGCCATGATGTTTGGGCTATACGTTGGCGTGCCAATGGATTATCAATCATTCCCATAACAGCCTGACGAATCGATACTACATTATTCCAGTCAATAATAGGCGAATCAATTAGGCTCTGTAATGCTGCATGTTTAGTCAACAATTGCTGATTTGTTGCCACTGCTATGGCTAGGCTAGGCAGTCCCAAAGCACAACGTTCCCAACTTGCTGAACCTCCTGCTCCAATCGCCATATCGGCCTGTAGCATTAATGTCGCCATCTCAGTGCTATTGATATGACACTCATAATGGTACTGTTTACACACGCCCTGAATATACAATAAATCAGGATGCTGTGCCCCCACGACAACAATCAATTGATATTGTAAGGAAAAATTTGAATGATCAAGGCTTCTTAATAATTTTCCGGTGTAATTATCCTTATCCATCCCTCCAAAAAAAACCATGATTTTTTTGACTTTCACTGTAAAAGCTAGCTGTTTTTTGTGACGAGCAATTCGGAATTCATCTCTTAATAATGCATAGCGCGCACCCAATAATAATTGGGTTTTTACCGGAACTTTATTGTGATAGCGATTTGCTAAATCCAGATATTGGTTCTGATCCAATAAAAGATCACAATCGTGAATACGATCTGCAAGGTCATCAATCACCATGATCTTATCCACGGCTGGACGTAGTATTCTCTCCCAGCGCTGGTCCAATGCATAATGATCAACGATCAACCATTCTATTGTTTGATGATAATCCTGAAGGATCTGTAGTGTTTTCTCAGCATCATCCTGTTGAGATACCCCCAACCAGGCACTATGAAATAATTCATCACTGGCTGCAGACTGTTCTTTCAGCATACTCAGCTGAAATCCTCTGTCCACAATCAGTTTTTTTAAATAATCGGTAATATGTCTGACGACAAATCGTATTTGTGCACCATGCTGTGCCAAAGCATCGGCCAGACACAGACACCGTATGATATGCCCAGAACCAATATGCACTGAAGCATCAGCACGAAATACGACCTGCATAATCAACCTATTAATTTAATCGTTTAAAACCAGCATGACAAATAGGGCCATTCAATAAAGAATGTACATTACGACCATCTTCACACTCTTTGATTAATGCAAACACTGGATCCAATGCCTCAAAATAGCCATTTACAATATCATCAGTATGTTTGGTACAAACATAAATGGCATTGCTAGCCAAATACCCTTTTTTCAACATTTCCTGAGTAATCAGCGTCTTATAGGCAAGCATATTATCACTATTTAAGGAAAAGCTCGTCAATGCAGGTAAACCGCTTGTTAAAACATTTAAGCCATGCTTTTGACCCAACTGCTTCCATCGCTCATTAATTTTTAAGCCTGTCTGAGTAATCATATCCCACGAATGGTTTTTTTCCATGACTTCCAATGTTTTTAACGCAGCACTTGGTCCTATACGTTCTGTCCAGAAGGTACTACTGATAAATGTAGTCTGTGCAGCTTCCATAATTTCTTTACGACCAATGGTTGCGGTAATTGCATAACCATTACCCAACGCTTTACCAAACATGGCCATGTCAGGCTCTACGCCATATAGTTTATGTAATCCACCAAAGGTTTGTCTAAATCCTGAAGTACATTCATCAAAAATTAGTACAATTCCTTTTGCTGTCGCTAAATCCCGAACTTTTTGTAAAAAGCCATCTTCAGGACCATGATTACGTGATACTTCCATTTTTATCACACCAATATCATGCTGGTTCACCAAGGCTTCCAACTCATCATAACGGTTATAATTAAAAGGAAAAACAGTACCGCGTAAATTTTCAGGCACACCATTAGGCTCCAAGCCTGGTAATAAATGCCCCGCCAGATTTTTTTCATCACCCAGGTTTGCGGCAAGATACCAATCATGCCAGCCATGATAGCCACAAATAGCAACTTTACTTTTGCCGCTTGCTGCACGGGCAATACGAATCGCCAATGCATTGGCCTCACCGCCTGAACGGGCGAAACGTACCATATCAGCCCAAGGATGTAACTCGATTAACTTTTCCGCGAGATACACTTCCTCAGGACAGTTTAAAGTAGACATATTTCCTGCTGCTACGGTTTGACGCACTGCCTCATCCACCTCAGGATCACCATAACCTAAGGTGTTGGTCCCTACACCCATAATGGTCATATCCGTATAGGCTATACCATCAAGATCCCATACTGTACAACCTTCGGCCCGACTGAAATATGCTGGCCATTGTTCTGGCAAAAACATTTCTGGTCGCTTAGAGAGCAACATATTGCCCCCTGCAATGACACTTTTAGCACGCTTCCAAAGTTTTTGACCTGTGCTCATCGTTGCTCCTTCATTTCGAATCAAATGCTGGTTTGCTGCGAAAATTTGAGGCTGAGTCTGGCGCAGTTCCAATACTTCAGTCCAACTGAATTCAATACGAGGATGAAAATGCTGAAAAACTTTTTCTACAACATCAAAATCGGTTTGTTCATCGACTGTCCAACGCTCATCAGAATAATCTGTTGTAGAGCAATAACTATCAACTTTAAATAAGCCTGAATTACGTAAAAACGGAGTAACATGTTCTTGGTCAAACGGGCTTTCAGCCTGTCGCCATGCTTTTTCAAGTGCCTGAAATGAAAATACTTCTGTATCAAGTCCATCAGGAAAACTTGCAGGTGAACAGTTACTCACATAGTCGGCATGACTTGACAGATATTTACCAATCACCTGATCGACAAGTTGTGCATCAATTAAAGGACAATCACCTGTAATCCGGATAACAACATCTGCCTGAGCTTGCACAGCTGTCTGATAAAAGCGATCAAGGACATTATTTTCATCGCCTTGATATACCGAATATCCCATCCCCATCACATGTTCCGCCAAGGGCACATTTATTTGATTTTGTGCAGTGGCAAGCCATATTTGATTAATATATTTTGATGCTGACAAACGCTTCAAAAGTATTTCAATCATTGGAACACCCTGAATCGGGCACATCACTTTATTGGGTAAACGGGTGGAACCCATACGGGCCTGTACAATTGCGATAATACGTAATGAGTGAACCTGTGACATATTTTCCAACTTATTTATTCAGTTGCCAACGTGAAGGCTCTATCAGTGCCTTATCTGAAATTGCCCAGTGTTGCCAATCGGTATCGATCTGTACGCGGGCACTTTCCACAATTTGTTGCAGCTGAGCTTCGCTGTCCACTCCAACAATAATGTTTTCAACTTCTGTAATTCCATTCAAAAATGCAATTGCAGCCGCAATCGGCTCAATATTCTTTTCATTACACCATTCATGCCATGCAGACAAATATTTAGTCCACGGTTGAAAATATGCAGGAATATTTTCCTCAGGCATCAACAACAAACCTTGTAAAAAAACCGAACGAGTATGTACCCGAATACCCAGCTCATTAAGCTTTTGTAACCAGCCAGACTGAATCAAACGCTGATCAAAAATATTCAAAGGGCTTTGAATTAAATCGGGCTTCCATATTGGAATAATCTGCTCAAGTTCGACAGGATCATAGATCGAAATACCCACTGCTTTTAGCCAACCTCGATCAACAGCATGCTGCAGAGCCTGCTGCAACACCACACCTTGTGACTCAACAATGTCTAATGAGCGATGTAATAATAATGCATCAAGCTGTTTTAAGTTTAGTCGCTGTAAAGAGGCCTGAATTTGTGTCTCCACCCATTCATTTACGTCTACATTTTCAGGTAATGGAGGGAGTTTGGAAACAATATTAAACTGTTCTACCCCTGCCTGCCCTAGGCACGCTTCACTGTTGCCATAGGCAATTGCTGTATCCAAAGTTCGAATACCCACTGTATGAGCCAAAGCTAAAATATTTTTAACTTCAGTCAGACTGACCTGTCCAGAAGCATTGGCAACGCCATAACTCAAACCAAACTGAACAGTTCCCAACCCCAGTTTCATTGAGCAATTCCTGTCAAAATCTGAGATAAGGTATTCACCACTTGGTCTTGCTGAGCATCTGTCAAAGTTGCATACAAAGGTAGTGAAATACAGCGTTTGTAATAATATTCACTATGAGGAAAATCTCCCCATTTAAAACCAAGCGCCTGGAAATCAGGTTGGGTATGTACAGGAATATAATGTACATTTACCCCTATTCCCAAACGTCGTAATTCACCAAAGATAAATTTACGGTCCAATGATGTCCTGGATTCATCCAATTGAATCACATATAAATGTAATCCCGAATAATCACGCCCAGAATGCTGCGGTAAAATGACCGGTAAATCTGCCAACAACGCATCATATCTGTGCGCGAGTTCATGGCGACGTGCAACCCACTCATCCAAATGAGTCAATTGTGTTGTACCCAAAGCAGCCTGCAATTCGGTCATACGATAATTAAAACCCAGTTGCTGTTGTTCGTAGTACCAGGGACCATGACTCTCTTCAAGCAATTGATCTGCATCACGGGTGATGCCATGTGAACGATACAGTTGCATCTGTGTGGCGAGTTCCGGATCATTGGTGACTGCCATCCCACCTTCTGCGGTGGTAATAATTTTAACAGGATGGAAGCTGAAGACTGTAATATCACTATATTTTCCGCACCCTATGATTGTGTCCTGATATCGACCACCAATCGCATGAGATGCGTCTTCAATAATTTTAAAATTATACTGTTTTGATAATGCGTATATTTTTTCCATATCACAGGATAAGCCTGAAAAATGGACAGGAATCACCACCTTGGGTAAACAACCTTTCTGTTCTGCCTGCTTTAATTTTTCTTCAAGTTTTTCAGGCGACAAGTTAAATGTCAGTGGATCTATATCAACAAAATCGATTTTTGCCCCACAATAACGGGCACAATTTGCACTTGCAACGAATGTATTTGGTGTCGTCCAAACATAATCTCCTTTCTTGACACCTAATGCTAGGCAGGCAATATGCAATGCTGAGGTTGCACTATTGACTGCAACCGCATATTTGGCACCACAATAATTTGCAATACTTTGCTCAAACTGTGGAACAGCTGGGCCCTGCGTCAGAAAATCAGATTTTAAAACAGCGACAACCGCCGCAATATCTTCATCAGAAATGGTTTGGCGACCATAAGGTATCATGTTCTGGACTCTAAATGGTGCCTGACTCAGCACATGAAATCAGGCGAATAAATTTTAAATTTTAAATGATGAATCAACATGTTGAACAATTAATTCACGAATTTCCTCTACACTTAAAAACTCAGTATTGGTGCCAGAGTTATAGCAGAAGCCCTCAGGAACTTTGACCACACCCTCTTTCTCTGCATATTTTTTCCCTAGCACTTGATCAGCAGAAGGTAAAATTGCAAAGTAACGTCCCAAATCATAAGTATTGAAACTGTCACTTTCAGTGATCATTTCTTCATGTACTTTTTCACCAGGTCGAATACCAACAACAGGATGTTCTGCTTCAGGTGCAATGGCTTCTGCGACATCAGTAATTCGGTAAGATGGAATTTTGGGTACTAAAACCTCGCCGCCCAATGCATGTTGAATTGCCCACAACACCATATCCACACCATCATCTAGAGAGATGTTAAAACGTGTCATTGCTGTATCTGTAATCGGTAACACCCCACTTTTCTTCTTACCGAGGAAAAATGGAATAACAGAACCACGACTACCCATAACATTGCCATAACGAACAACGCTTAAACGCATTTCACGTGGGCCTTTAATATTATTTGCTGCTACAAATAACTTATCTGAACACAACTTTGTTGCACCATATAAGTTAATTGGTGCTGCGGCTTTATCTGTAGAGAGTGCAACAACATTTTTTACGTTGGAATCTAGACAGGCTTCAATCAGATTCTGAGCGCCAAGAATGTTTGTTTTAATACATTCAAATGGATTGTATTCAGCAGCAGGAACCTGCTTCAAAGCAGCTGCATGCACAACAATATCAATGCCTTCCAATGCTCGGCGAATTCTGGCCTCATCACGAATATCACCAATGAAATAACGAATCATTGGATATTCAGCTTCACTAAAAGTCTGGCTCATTTCAAATTGTTTGAGCTCATCGCGGCTAAAGATGACAACACGTTTGATTTTTGGATAGTCCGTAAGAATACGCTTCACAAACGCTTTACCAAATGAACCTGTACCACCTGTGATTAAAATAGATTTCGCATTAAGCGACATTGTTAATTTCCTTAGTAATATCCTGAATGAAAATTCCCCGTTGAGCAAAGTCCTCATAAATGATTTCTAATCGTTTAGCCACACTCGTTTCCATCCAGGGCTGAGGAATTGCCAAGACTTCAAAGTGACAATCATACAGCATTGCCAAGGTGTTTAAAGCAGAAGAACAGAAACTCGATATCTTTTTTGGATAAATTTTATTCTGAAATAAAGCGATTTCCACTGCACTGTCAAATTGCACAAATGTGATGTTCAATTCTTTAAATTCTGACTGAAAATATGCAAAATCTTCAAACCGGTGTAGAACATATAAAACCTGACTTTCCTGATAATAATTAGCCATAGCCCGAATCAGATGTTTTTCTTGTTCTGTGTTGACAACGGCACCAGCTATTGCTGAACCAATAAACATCACCTCAGTATTCACACCACAATTAACACTATCTACATGCTGTTTAATACAACGATAATCATTCGGAATGACTTTTTCTAATGGCCATTGCATTTCTGTATATGCTGTAAAGAAATAAGCATTTTTTGCATACTGCAAATCAATCTTTCTAAGCAATACGTGGTCGTACCATTGTGGCTGATGCTTTTGATAAAGCACCTGACCACTGAGTTCCTGAGCTAGAATCAATGATGCATTACCATCATCAAGAAAGATAGTTTTTTCCGCTTTCAACTGATTGGCAAAGTGTGCCCGTATTTTAAATGGGTAGCCCAAATATAAACGATGAACACTTCCCAACGTAGTCAGTACAGATGACAACTTCCATGAGTAAAATAATTTAAAAGCCTTGGTGTGCTGATAAATATAGGTTTCAGACCATTCGGCATCAAGCATCTGACACATTTGCTGATATTCAACCGATTTTGCCCAAATCACAAAAATATGTGTTTTATCCTGTAAATGAAAACGATCTCTTGCTTCTATTGCATTTAATAACTGTAGCGGGGACCCCACTACGAAAACGATCGTATTTTCATTTACATGGTCGAGCATTGCAGGCTCCTGCATAAATCACTCACATTCAGAAGAATTAATTTATTGGCTCTAGACTAGCAGATTTACACTTAATTTTACCTAATGAGGTTCCACAGCTCAGTTGCTAACTCATTAGGTTCCCTCATCCAACGCCATTCAGTTTCTTTAAGATGATAATCAAAGTACTCTTTT
>NZ_VOYN01000057.1:0-18477 GCF_013420275.1 Acinetobacter sp. YH01020 | reverse complement strand
CGCGACTCATGAGTGCTCGGTTATATGCGGGCCAATTGGTTGTGCGATAGATTTTGTGTGTAGGCTTCTTCATTTGAAAATTATATCGCTGAAAAAGCCTTTACAGATAGGTTTGTGCAACAAAGCCGATTTAATGCCAAGAATGTTTTGAATTCTTCGTATTCTTCCTGAGTCCAATAAACAAGACAGTATTTAGTAAATAATGGGGTTTCACATATTGTATACATTGCTTGTATTTATACTACCTTGTAGTAATTTATTCTATACGACTATGTAGTATTTTTAAGTATTAATTTTGAGTTTTTTGTTTTTAGTTCTTACATAATTCCAAAGCTAAAATTAGATGTAACTTATTGCTTTTTTTATTGAAATTTACTTCAGACACTAAAAAATCTTGTGTTTTCACATAAATTTCACTATCTGAGAACTATTTTAGGTGGAAAGTAATAGTTGAAAGTTTCTAAATTCTTAAAATACAGGGGTATAATTAAATGGCTATAGAATTTGTTTCCAAATCAAAGTTACCTACTGCATTTGGCGATTTTGAAATTATAGCATTTCAAGACCAAAGTACTGGTGAAGAACATATTGCTCTTGCCAAAGGCATGGGTACTATTTCTAATCAACCTGTACTCGTTAGAATTCATTCAGAGTGCTTAACTGGTGACGCTTTTGGATCACTCAAATGTGATTGTGGCCCCCAATTACATTCAACCATGAAAATGATTAATGATGCAGGTCAAGGTGTGATCTTATACTTGCGCCAAGAAGGTCGCGGCATAGGACTAACCAATAAAATTCGAGCTTACGCCCTTCAAGACCAAGGACATGATACTCTTGACGCCAATTTATTATTAAATTTACCAGCAGATGCTCGTAAATATGATATGTGTACCATTATGTTAGATTATTTAAAAATAAAGAATGTAAAACTCATTACAAATAATCCCCTTAAAATTAAATCTTTAACTGATTTAGGAATTAATGTTGTTGAACGTATTCCTTTAAAAGTTGGTTTAAATATCTTTAACAAAGCTTATCTTGAAACAAAGCAAAAACGCATGTCACATCTATATGATAATAGTGATTTTTAAAAAGCGATCACTTTTAGAAAAATATCCACGTATAAAGTTCCATCTCCCTTTCGGGAGAAGGACAAGATAAAATATTGTTTTATATTCAATTATGGTTTTAAAGAATACCTATCAAAGAAGCTGGCTTATTCTTTATTTTCTCTCAGGATTTGCGAAAAAACTGTGACTTTTTCTAAAGTCGCATTCATTCCCTTATTAAAAAAAGTATCGACGAGCGCTGAGCCAATGATAATAAGATCTACTTTATTGGCTAGTGCTTTAACATGGCTTTCATTTTTGATCCCAAAACCAATTGCAACAGGAATATTAAAAATCGGCTTAATTTCAGTTATCTTTTTCTCAAGATTAGATAGATTGAAGTCTCCTCCTGTTAATCCATTTTCTGCAACATGATATAAAAACCCTGTCGCGCGCGCTGAAATTTGCTCTAACCTTTCAACTGGGGTCGTCGGCGCGGTCATTGCAATTAAATGCATATTTTTTTCATTTAACTGCACTTCAAAGTTTTCTCGATATCCATATGGAGCATCTAAAATCAATATTCCATCTATAAGATTTTCTGTTTCGGCGATAAGTGTCTCAAAACCATATTGCATAATCGGATTTAAATAAGTCATGAAAATTATTGGTGTCTGGTCATCATGCAGCCTGATTACTTTTACCAACTCAATGGTCTGTTTTACCGTTAGACCTGCATCTAAAGCCCGAAGATGCGCTGCCTGAATGATCTCTCCATCTGCCACTGGATCAGAAAATGGAATACCCACTTCAATAATGTCAGCCCCTGCTTGACCCAATTGGCTTAACAGACGACAACTTTCTGTAAAATTAGGATCTCCAGCAGTAAAGTAACAGACCAAACCGCTTCGATTTTCCAGTTTCAATTGCTCTAATTTTTGATCTAGACGGTTCATGCTGTAGCTCCTGCAAGATATTTTTTGACCGTGTTTAAGTCTTTGTCTCCTCTGCCACTTAAATTGACAATAATGATCTGTTCTGGCTGCATCTCTTGAGCAAGTTGAATCGCATATGCAATTGCATGAGAACTCTCAAGCGCAGGAATAATACCCTCCTGTTGACTTAAAAGCTGAAAGGCATTTACAGCCTCTTGATCGGTGATCGCCGTGTATGTCACACGTCCTGTTTCAAACAGAATGCCATGCTCTGGACCAACACCAGGATAATCCAATCCAGCTGATACAGAGTGCCCTTCTAAAATCTGCCCATCTAAGTCTTGTAATAAATAGGTTAAATTGCCATGCAGCACACCGACCTGACCTTTGCAAATAGAGGCGGCATGTTCATCGCTATTTATTCCTTTTCCACCTGCCTCAACGCCAAACATTTTGACATTCAGGTCTTCTAGAAAAGGATACATCAACCCTAATGCATTTGATCCCCCACCAACGCAAGCAACTAGAGCATCAGGCAGTCTATTTTCTTTCAGGAGTATTTGGTTTCTGGCTTCTAAACCAATAATTTTCTGAAACTCTCTGACCATCGTCGGATATGGATGAGGGCCTGCGCCAGTACCCAACAGGTAATAGGTCGTATCAACATGGCTGATCCAGTCACGTAATGCTTCGTTCATGGCATCTTTTAAAGTCCCACGACCTTTTTGAACACTTCTGACTTCAGCACCGAGTAATTTCATGCGTTCAACATTCATTTGTTGGCGCTGAATGTCTGTTTCTCCCATAAAAATGGTACATTTCATCTTAAACAGCGCGCAAACCGTTGCTGTTGCAACACCATGTTGCCCAGCACCCGTTTCTGCAATGATTCTGGTTTTACCCATAAATTTGGCTAATAAGATTTGCCCTACACAATTATTGATCTTATGCGCACCCGTATGGTTCAAATCTTCTCGCTTGAAATATATTCGAGCGCCGCCTGCATAAGCTGTTAGGTTTTTTGCATAAAAAAGAGGACTAGGACGACCAACAAAGTCCGTTAAAATCTGCTGATATTCAGCCCAAAATTCAGGTTTGTGCCGAACAGTATTAAAGGCTTGCTCTAATTCTTGAAGTGCTGGCATTACGCTCTCTGGCATGTAACATCCGCCAAATTTACCAAAAAATCCCAAGTCATCAGGACCATTACCTGTATAAGGGGTTGTCATCTCATATCTCTTTTACTATCAAAACTTGTTTGATCTTAAAATATTTTCATTTTGATGATAATTGATATATTTTGAGCTTAAGGTGTTAGAAAATTTTACAACATGAAACGCAGAACATTACCTCCTCTTAATGCTTTAAAAGCATTCGAGGCTGTCGCTAGAAATAAAAGTTTCAGCTTAGCTGCCGAAGAATTATGTGTAACCCATAGTGCGATTAGCCATCAAATAAAGCAGTTAGAAGAATGGTTGGATAAAAAATTGTTTATTCGACATTCCTCGACCATCTCTCTGACGGCGGATGCCGAAGAATTATCGCTCGTTTGTATGGAGCTTTTTAATCGTTTAGAACAATGCGTCTTTGAGTTAACAAATAAAACTTCAGAAGTAGAAGTTGTCATAGGCGCTTCTCATAGTTTTATGGCAAATTGGCTGATTCCTCGATTAGAAAAGCTCGAAGTCATTTATCCCAATATCCATATCAAATTAATGACATGTAATGACTTAAAATTGTTAGAAAAAGAGAAAGTTGACATATTTATCAATAGCGTCAGTGAGCATCATCTACTTCCCAACTTTTTGAATAAATATCTGTTATTTCCCGATAACATGGGTCCTATTTGTAATCGTGAAATAAATCTTCTTCATTCCGTAAATGATCTTTTAAACTATCCATTACTTCATACCCACTCAAATAAAAGTGCATGGCATACATGGTTTGATCAGTTTCAAATAAGCTTTTCCCCAAAATCCAATGACCGTTATTTTGATAGTCTGAATTTAATGATAGAAGCTGCAGTGTCTGGGTTAGGAATTGCCATAGCACCTCAAATTCTAGTAGAAAAAGAAATGTTAAATGGAAAGATCATTGCCCCTTTTGGTTTTATCTATTGTGACTATAATTTTTATGCAATGGTCAGAAAAAATAACGAAAATCGTGATGTTATGAATATCATTGATTGGTTAATGGCCGAAGAAAAAAGTTAAACATTTAATCTTTGATTTGAAAAATTCTATTCAATTGCTCATCTATAACGTCTATTTCACATTCTGTTCACGCTGTGCTGCCTAAGGTATAAACATACACTTCATACGGACACTGATGATGAGACTTGTAAAAACACTAATTGCTACAGCCTTATCCTTGCCGCTTCTGTTGTTAGCCGGATGTAAAAGTATTCCCAGTTATTCAGCCGATTACGCCCAATCCAGAAACAGTATTCAGGGGATAGCGCTGGATCAGGCTAAAGCTCAGGATATCGGCCTCCGCTTTACCTCAGCCTTTAATACCTTGGGCACACCAGAATTTGTGGAAAGAGCTGGATCGCTGTATGCCGACCAGCTGTTTATTAACGATACCCTATCGCAATTTTCATCCCGTCAAAATCTGCTGGAGCACTTTCAAGGCATGAACAAACGGGTCAGCAAGGTCAGCGTCAAGCTGTTAAACGCTTCTTATCATCAGGACTCTGCCTACGTGCACTGGCATATGACCTATGATTTTAAAATGTTCGGCACGACCCGCAGTATGGACTCTTACGGTATCAGTGAAATCAAGATTAACGAAAACAACAAGATTATTTTCCAGCAGGATTTCTGGGACCCTGCGAATGGCCTGTACCGTTCACTGCCTTATGTTGGAGGGGTCTACTCATGGCTACTGCCTTTCAAAAAATAGCGATTAGCACAGCGTTAGTGATGGGATGTAGCTTCTGTCCATGGGCACAGGCACAAAGCCTGAATCAATGCGGCAATGGTCCGCTGATGGTGGGTAAAAAACAGGTCGGTATGGCCAGTTATTTTGCACAAAACTGTAGCCAGTCCTGGGAAAAACAAAATATACAGATGGACTTTTCCTATACCCAGAATATTCCGGATTGGGCATTTAAACGTGCGGCCACACATTTACTGAAACGTAATGTTAAAGACGCAAAAATACATGCTCTATTCAACCCATTCACTGATTTGTATCGTCCGGTCAGATCAGGCGACCTGTACCGTTTAAAATACAACCACGCTACACAGACCCTGAGCTTATCCTTGAACCAGCAAAGTTTAGGACAGCTTAAACATCCTCTGGCACAACAATATTTTAATATATGGCTGGGTCCCCAGCCATTTAGTGCTAAATTAAAACAGCAATTATTAAATTAGTGTCTGCCGCTATGTCGAAACATTTTATCCTGATGGTTGAAGACCATTATGAACTGGCCTCTACCCTATGCGAGTTTCTTGAAGAACATGGCTTTGTGGTCGATCATGCCCGCAATCTGAGTGCTGCTAGACAATTACTGAAACAGCAACGCTACCATATCTTGCTACTAGACATTAATTTGCCTGATGGTTCTGGTTATGAATTGTGCGAGTGGTTACGCAATGAAGAGGGGTTGGACTTACCTGTCTTGATGCTTACCGCTCGGGATACCTTGGATGACAAACTTAAAGGCTTCAATTCCGGCACGGATGATTATCTGGTCAAGCCCTTTGACTTTAACGAGCTAGTGGTTCGGGTCAAGGCCCTGATCAAACGTTCCCTGGGTGAAGTATCTAGCAGTCGTCTGCAAATTCATGACCTAATTTTGGACCCCGCAACACAACAGCTAACTCGAGCTGGGCAGAACATTGAATTGCCTCCGATTCAGTTTAAACTTTTGAAGCTACTAATGCGACATTCTCCTAAAGTACTGACCAAACAGGAAATTATGATGCAGCTTTGGGGTGACGAAGAGCCAGAAAGTGATGCTCTGCGCAGTCATATCTATAATTTACGCAAAATGGTCGATAAACCCTTTGAACAAAAGCTGATTCACACCATATCTGGGATTGGTTTAAAGATTGCTTTCGAAGATGAAGCCTAATTTAGGTACACAACAACAATCAGTCCAGTGGTCATTGCTAGATCAACATTCTGATGAGTGTCAAGATAATATTGCCTGTCAAACAGCTCCACACGCCAACCTAGCTGTTTGCATAGCTTTTGCACCAATTGCAATCCAATACCATGCCCTTTGATTTCCAGTTGTAGCTGCTGACCAGACAGTTCCTGAACTTTAGAATTGTTAGGTAAAGGCATGCCGACTCCATTGTCAGCAATCAGTACTTTATTTTTTTCCAGAATCACATCAATTTCTGTGCCCTGTGAATAGTTCAGCGCATTGCGCAGAATATTGCCAAACACCATTTTGGTCATGGATGGATAAAGTTTACGCGGCTGTTCATCGAGGTCTTTTTGCAGGTCTATCTGCATGCCTTTGTTATGACTGACACTCTCCAGATCCTGCACCAGATTGTCCAGACATTCTGAAAGCATGGTCGGTTCAGCAGTTAAAGTGTTGGTGGTATTGCGGGCAATGGCCAGCAAGGTATCGACCAGCAGCTGCATGTCTTCAATGGTGTTATGCAGGCGGGTAAAGGACTTGTTGTCGCCATAGCGTGCCTGACACAGCTGCACATTGCCTTTTAAAATGGTCAGTGGCGTGCGTAGCTCATGGCTGACATCTCCGGTAAATTCACGCTCACGCTGAATAAATTCGCTTAATACCTGATGATATTTTTCCAGCGCCTGCTTGAGGTATTCAGCTTCCAGATTAGAGTCGGTGCGGATGTCCTGAAATGGCGAAGCCTGATTTTTCTGATGTTCCCAGTCGATATATTCCAGCGCATTGGCCAGACGGGTAATCGGGGAAAAATAGCGCCGGGCCCGACGGTTCCACCACCACAGCACACTATATAGCACAAACAGGCTGACCATCAGCGGTGCCAGACCAAACAGCCACACCAGCTTGTTGACGTTGCTTTCGCCAAACACCAGCAGCACATGCTGTCCGTCTTTTTCACCATACACGGTCATGCGCTCCTTGCCATCGACAAAATGCCGATTCACCCCTTGCTCAAGTGACATATTCTTAAATTGGGAGGGTGGCACGGTGTTCCAGCGGTAACCATACAGGTTTTTGGTATCGGGCAATTCTGCAGCAGGATTACGTTCTAATCGCTGCCAGTAGTGTGACATTTCCTGTTCTAGCGCCGTTCTGAGCAAAGAACCTTTAATCACCCAGGCACTGAAGCCAATCCCAATCACCACAGACAAGGCAATGAATCCGATTTGCAGCCAGTAATAGCGGTTAAACACCTCACCCAGAGGATGATCGTGTTTGTCCCTGAACAGCTTTAACATTGGTGCATTCCCCACTACCCCATCCGATTCGCCATTCAATTATACGGTTTTCTTTTTAAACAGAAAGTGACCGATCACCCACTCGCGTCCATGCTCATAACCGAACAGCTCGGCACAGGCCATAAAGAAAATCCGCCAGCGTTGCCACCAGATGGCAGCATCCGCGCCATAAGTTTGTTCAAATAAGGGCTTTAGCTCGGCCTGTTTAGCATCCATATTTTCTAGCCAAGCATTTGCGGTACGTTCATACTGCGTGCCCGCCCATTGCCAGTGCTGTTCTAGCTGTAAATGCTGCTGAAAATGTAGGAAAGTTGAGGCTGCTGGCATCAAACCACCACTAAAGAAATATTGCGACATCCAGTCAAACTCATTTTTGACTTCAAAAGGATAATGCAAGAAACGATGACAGAAAATATGACACCACAATAAGCCATTTGGTTTGAGCCAAATACTGATATTTTCAAATAGTTTCTGGTAGTTGCGCACATGTTCAAACATTTCCACCGAAACCACGCGGTCAAAGGACGCGGGTTCCAGTTGCAGCACATTGACGTCGCAGGTGATCACCGTCAGGTTCTGCAGTTTTTTCAGACGCGCCTGTTCCTGAATATACAGGCGCTGGGTCGAGGAATTCGACACCACCGTAATGCGGGCCTTGGGATAATGCTCGGCCATATACAGACTCAACGATCCCCAGCCACAGCCAATTTCCAGAATATCCTGTCCATCTTTTAACTGTGCACGCTGGCAATAGCTGGCCAGTGCGGCTTCTTCCGCCTGATCCAGGGTGGTATGAGTATGTTCAAACAGGCTAGCGCTGTATTTCAGACGCTTGCCCAGCACCGCCTGGAAAAATGCGGTGGGCAGTTCATAGTGCTGTTCATTCGCCTTGTCAGTCTCGATGGCAATCTCGCTATTTTTCAGCATATGCAGCACATCCATATAGCGCCGAGCTGCCAGTGCCGGGTCAAAGCGTCCTTCTTGTGCCAGACGTTTTTTGCTTAGGCTGCGAATGCCCGCGCGAATCACAGAATCGGGCAGCTTGCCGCTTTCGACCAGTTTTAAAGATTGTTGAATCATAAAGTCCATGTATTTACCTACTATTTGGGTGGCCACGGAATAAACATTGAAGTTCGTCGTTGATAGTCTTTATAGTTGTCGCCGCGATGTGCCAGCGCCTGTTGTTCACTAAAGGGAATCCCGGTGATGTAGTACAGAAACAGCCACATCAGCAGCGGATAAATCCATAATCCATAGGCACCTGCTGCCAGACCAAGGACCGGATAGGCAAACCAGTGCAGCCATTCAAAGAAATAATTCGGATGGCGCGAATATTTCCACAAACCCTGATCCATGGTTTTACCTTGATTCTGTGGATCTAGCTTAAAACGGTAAAGTTGCTGGTCAGCGGTACTCTCACCGATCAGCGCCAGCAACATGATCATGCCCGCCACAATCACAGTGACCAAAGTCCAGTCATTCCATTGCTCGGTCGAGATACTTAACAACTTCAGCATTGGGTAAGAAAACAGTAGAGCCAAACCTGCCTGAAATATAAAAAACATTAGAAAACCAAGATGCTGATAATCCCCCATCGCTCGGCGCATGTTGGCATAACGCGTGTCTTCTTGAGTTTCACTGGCATAGCGCCGTAACAGATGCCAAGTCAGCCGTGAAAACCAGATCCCACTCGCCAGTCCCAGAAATAAGCGAACCAACATCGGTGCACTGTCAATCGCCCAAGCGGCAATAATCACATTGAGGGTAATACTGAAACTCCAAGCGACATCGACCAGCCCTGCTCTGTGGTTATAGGTCACCAACACCCAGCTACAGAGCATGATAAAGACATTCAGCATCAGTAAATTCAGCAGCATTTCGGCACTCCTGTTTTATCTTGGCTTAGTAGGCACTGGCTTCGAACAGCAGATGTACATCACTGATCACGCCTTCGCGGAAGCCACCTTCGCAATAACACAGATAAAAATCCCACATGCGGATAAAACGCTCATCAAAACCAAGCCCAAGTACCTGATCATGCTGCTGCAAGAAACGCTGACGCCAACAGTACAAGGTCTGAGCATAGCTCTGGCCGATATCTTCCAAATGTTTGAGTCGCAGTTTTTGTTCGGAAGCGGTCTGGGTCATGACACTGATACAGGGAATAAAACTGCCCGGGAAAATATAGCGCTTGATAAAGTCCACGGTATTCAGGGCTTTGGCATAGCGTGCATCTTCAATGGTGATGGCCTGAATCAGGGCCAGACCATTCGGCTTGAGGAGCTCGCGGCATTTTCGGAAATAAGTTGGTAAATACTGCTCACCTACGGCCTCGATCATTTCAATCGACACCAGCTTGTCGTATTTGCCTTCCAGTAAGCGGTAATCTTTCAGCTGCACAGTCACACGATGTGACAGTCCGGCTGCAGCGACCCGGGCCACGGCTTCATCATACTGTGCTCTGGAAATGGTAATGGTGGTGACCTTGCAGCCATACTGCTGCGCGGCATAAATGGCAAAACCGCCCCAGCCGCTGCCAATTTCGACCAAATGATCCATCGGTTTGAGTTGCAGTTTCTGGCAGATCAGCTCTTTTTTATAATCCGAAGCCTGTTCCAGGCTCATGCCCGGCTCTTTAAACACCGCACTAGAATACATCATGCTGTAATCCAGGAACAGCTTGAAAAAGTCATTGCTCAGGTCATAATGCTCGGCAATATTTTTGCGGCTGCCATCAATCGAATTCTTGCGCGATTTATACCAGACCTTTAACAGTAACTGGCTGGCTTTAGCCACTGCATTCTGATTCATCTGGTCCAGCACATCGCGGTTACGTGCCAAAATGCGGATCACATCGACCAGATCTTCACTGCTCCAGTAGCCACGGATAAAACCTTCGGCAGCACCCAGTACACCATTACGGAACAGCAGATCCATCAGACGGACATCATGCACCTGTATCACCGCCTGTAAATCGCTATTTTCCCCGACAGCCCCGTTCCAGACGCCTTTAAAAATCAGCTGACCATGGCGTAATTTCAGCAGGTGGCGCAGTACCACCGGCAGTGTGCTTTGCTCTCCCATGAATAGTGTCTTCATCGCAATGTGTTTCCTTTTTCTTTTTTAGGATGTCGGTAAAATGGAATTTTCTTTTTCCATAAACGAAAGGCGTGCAGATAAATTCCGCTGACCATCCTGAAGGGTTCAAGAACTTTCAGTACAGCATAGCGATGCTGCTGTGAAGGAACCGTGATGGCCTGCAAGGAAAATTTCAGGGTGGCATCGAATTGCAAGATTCCCTGCTCAAACAGCTGCATATAAATCACGTTCTGCCGATCCGAAAAGCTGAAGCGCCAGCGATAATCCAACCCCATTGGCATGAACGGCGACACATGAAAGGCCTTTTTAAAGTCAAACTGGTGACTCTGGTACGGCGCATGTTCGTCTGCATTGTTTCGGCAGTCGTGAATGTAGACCTGTCGTTCATTCCACGGTGTGTTGGTGATTTCACTCAGCACAAAGAGCAACTGGTCGGTCGCACTAAAGACCATATAAAACACTACGGAATTGAAACGAAAGCCGAGTGTGCGCGGTAAAGCCAGCACCCGGATGGAAGCGGCATGCGGTAACAGATAGTTTTCCCGCTTGATCAGCAGGCGTGCAATCTTCTGCCGAATCGAGCCACATTCCATAGTCAGAAAATCGAGCTCATCTAGGGTCAGGAAATTCCAGCGGTTAGATGACCACAGCCAGGATTTTCGGGTAAACGTCGCGAGTTGATCTGGATCAAACCACAGATAGCTCAGCTGGGTTTTAAAAGCATGGGCTTGGGGCAAATAACGACGATGCCGGATTTCAGCAGTGGCTATCGCCAGTGGATACATCTGCATCATGCGCTCCTAAGCTGCCTGTTCAGCCTGTTTTAATAACTGATCGATTACCCATGATGCGCTACGCGCCCCATCCTCATGAAAGCCCCAGCCCCAGTAAGCGCCACAATATGAGGTGCGGTTTTGGCCGTTGACCTCGGCCCAGCGTTGCTGTGCTTCAATCGCCGGGGCATCAAACACCGGATGACGGTAATGTCGTTCTACCCAGACTTTTTTTGGATTCAGGGCAAAATTAGGATTCAGGGTGGCAAAGACCTGGGTTTTGCAGTTCAGGTTCTGCAACTGGTTCATCCAGTAGCTAAAGCCATAATGTGTGCCACTGTGTTGGAATGGCGTCTGTTCAGTGACCTGAGTCGGCGTGACGTGTACATGCCAGCTGGCCCACTGGCGACGGGATTTGGGCATGATAGAGGTATCGGAATGTACCACCATGCGGTTATCCTGATAGCGGAACTTGCCTAGCACGTCCAGCTCCTGCGCGGTTGGGTCTTTCAGCAGTTTTAGGCTGTCATCGGCGTGGCTGGCGAAAATCACCCAGTCAAAACGCTCGCTGCCCTGTTGGGTTTCAATCAGTACATCATTGGCACTGCGAGACACCTGATGCACAGCAGTTTTACGAAGCGTGATATTGCACTGGGCCTGAATGGCACGGACGTAGCGAGCTGATCCACCCTTGACCGTCAGCCATAAAGGACGGTCTTTGAGCTGCAACATGCGATGATGCTGGAAAAAGCTCACCACAAACTTATACGGAATCTGTCCGGCCTGTTCCACTGGGCAGGACCACAGCGCCCCGCACATCGGATAGAGATGTTCCTGACGGAAGGCTTCGGAATAGCCATGCCGATCCAGATACTCATCTATACTGAGCTGTGCATCGACATGCTCGACATCCAGATCTTTATTGACGGCATAGAAGCGGAACAGATCCGACAACATCGCGCGAAAATCTGCATTAAAAAAGTTTTGAGGTCGGAACAATAACGAGAATTTTTTTGAAGGATTGTACTGTAAGCCAGTGACCTGATTATTCACCGAAAAGCCCATGTCACTGCTTTGCGATTGAATGCCAAGTTCTTTTAGCATGGCGCAGAACAGCGGATAGTTATGCTCATTAAAGACAATAAAGCCACTGTCCACCGCAACCTGTTCACCATCGATATTCAGCTGATGGGTATCGGTATGACCACCAAAGTAGTTATTCTTTTCAAAGACTGTGACTTCATGCGCTTTGCTGAGTTTCCAGGCAGCATACAGACCGGAAATACCTGAACCAATAATTGCAATTTTCATGGTGATTCCTTTGAATGAATAGTCGGAGTGCAGGTCTTGGCAGCTTATTTCTGTTTTCGAGCCCGGGCAATTTTACTGACGTCATAGACACGTGCCGGAATGGGCTTGAGTCCCCAGACCAGCCCGAACAAAGACATGAGTTTCAGCAGGTAATAGGTCACATCAATCTGCCACCAGTAAAAACCCTGCCGGGTACTGCCGGCATAATAATGGTGATTGTTGTGCCAGCCTTCGCCCAAGGTAATGATCGACAGGAATAAATTGTTGCGGCTGTGATCATCCGTGTCAAAATCTCGGCTGCCATAATGATGCGCCAGTGAATTGATACACAAGGTGGCATGGATCAGTAACACGGTAGACACGACAAAGCCCCACACTAGCAATTGCAGGCCTGATGTACCAAGTTGCGGCCAGGTGATGGCCACCCACTCCCCGAGTGCATAAATTCCTCCCGCGGTCAGCAGCACCACAATTAAACTGAAGCGGTCCAGCCAGATCAGTTCCGGATATTTCAGCCAGTCCTTGATCACTTCTTTACGCGTGGCAAAATTATATTCATTTAAAAACCAGCCGACATGGCTGTACCAAAAACCATGTGTTGAGGAGTGTGGATCTTGTAGTGTATCGGTATAGCGGTGGTGATAACGGTGATGGGCCGCCCACCATAGCGGACCACGCTGTGCACTCATAGTTCCAATTAACACAAACAGGAATTGCACCGGACGCGAAGTCTGAAAAGTTTTATGTGACAGATAGCGATGAAAAAAGGCCGTAATGGAAAACATGCGGATTAGGTAGAATGCGAGCATGAAACCCAGTGCAAACCATGACACTCCCACCCAGAACACGGCGAGACAGGCTAGATGTAATAGAATAAAGGGTAAAATCCTCAGCCACTGAATCTTGCTGTTTTCAGCCGTCAGTGTTTCGGGCGCTGTGGGTGTAGACCAGCTGTCTATCCATCGCATCAGACTTTTCAACATGGACTCATCCTATTTTCAAGCGATTGTCTTTATTCTATTTGATGAGTGTAATCAGTCAGATATGAATTTTATGTGAAGTGAGATAAAAAAAAAGCTGAACTGTAGAAAGACTAAGGAGTTAGGGAAAAGGGTAACAGATTAATGCGGCAATTTGATCAGTTTTGTGATGTCATAACCATAATATTTTGCTGTATCCAGATAAGACTGATAGGTGGCTTGATCCAGTTGCGGTTCACGTGACAAAATCCATAGGTATTTATTACTTGGGCCCCCCACGAGCGCCACTTTATATTCCGGGTCTACTCGTAATACCCAGTAATGCCCTTTGGTAAACGGAATCCATCTTAAACCTGGCGGCAAAAAGCTGACCTTCAGTTTGCTGTTGCCCTGATTTTGCGGATAGGCCACCCCTTCAGAGCTGATCATTTTACCATTTTCAATTCGGCAGCTATTTAAGACGCCCATAGTCTGATCGGCATTGACAGTGTAGTGTGCCGAGATATTCGATACGCATTTACGCTGAAAATACATCGGTAAATGCGCAATTTCATACCATTTACCAGCATACTGCTGGATATCAACCTGATTGACTGCCCGAGGGTTAACCGTTTCAGCTCGAGCAGTAAAGCTTAAGCTAATGATGGCTAACGCTGTAACTGCAAAAACCGACTTGAATAGCATCTTCATTTTTAATCCTTGTTTGATTTTGGTATTAACATAACCCAGCTGGATGTGAACAAAGCGTGAATATTAGATGTTGCGATTCAGTTTTTGTTGAGATGCCATTCGCTTATCCGCTAAACAATAATTAAGTCTTCAACATCAGAAAATTCAGGTTATCAGGAATTACACCGATCGAAAATAAACTTCCTGATTTTTTCCTTAATTTAAGCAGCCAAACCAGACTGGTTATTTCAAAGCCATTCTTTGCTATCATCGGCAACAGGTGTGCCATGCATCACATGCTGAATCATGGCATAGGCGATACTGCCCTTGAACGGAATCTCGGGTAACTGATCAAACTTAAAAAACTGCGCATCGCTGAGTTCATTTTCCTGAATCTGGATGTCCCCTGCATGATATTCCGCCTTGAAAGCCATCATCAGGTTGCTGGGAAACGGCCATGGCTGGCTGGCCAGATATTGAATATTTTTGATCTGCAGCCCCACTTCTTCAAGCGTTTCACGGCGGACTGCCTCTTCCAGGGTTTCCCCGACTTCAACAAAGCCGGCAATCAGGCTGTACATCTGGGTTTTGTTGCGAGCATTTTTTGCCAGCAGAATTTCATCTACACCCCGGGTAATGATGGTAATTACACAAGGATTCACCCGCGGATACTGGTTATAGCCACAGGATGGACAGACCATGGCATACTGGCTGGCGTGCTGCTGGGTGGCGTGACCGCATTTACTGCAAAAGCGATGATTACGGCGCCATTCTAGCAACTGTACCGCACGGCTGGCCTGTTCAAACTGCGGTCTGCTCCAGACTTGCACCAGTTGCCGGATCGGAACCAATTGATAACCTTTAGGCACTGGTTCGTCTTCTTTAAGATCACGTGCAATGATCTTGCCATTTTCCGAGAGGTCTAGATCATGCTGCAATCTTGCTACCTGTGGCAACTGAAAATGCTCATCCACTAGTAATTGTTGCTGTCTAAAAATATATGCTTTTGAATGCATGCTCATGACATCCACTGATTAAAAAAAATCCCATACATAGGAGTGTATGGGACAAAACTAAGGAAGCTTACATGGAGTAACTTCTAAGCAGATACTAGGTGCAAGCTGCCTGAATTACAACCATAATAATTTGTATCTTTTTGATTAAAATCACATAATTTTCACACCACCTATGCATTAAGGAATGATGCAATGTGAATTTCATCAATGGGCTGTAGCATTACAGAGATGGACAGTCTTTTATTGCAGCAATCATGATTCCTGTGCAATGTATGCAATCCAAGACGATCATTTAGCCGTGTTGAATTGGCTCAACATGTGGGGTGATTTTTATTTTCACAAAAAATTGAACTGCCTAGATTTACACTTCGCTATCTTTGATCAGGTCTGGAGTGGCTATGCGTTTTGGTTTAATTTTGGGTGACCAGCTTCATCATCAGCTTGCTACGCTAAAAGCGCTGGATCGTACCCAGGATGTAATCCTAATGGCGGAAGTTGTGGAGGAAGCCACGTATGTTGCCCACCATCCACAGAAAATTGCCCTGATTTTTAGCGCCATGCGTCATTTTGCCAAAGAGCTCAAGGCCGAGGGCTGGCGTGTACGTTACCATGCTTTTCAGTCCGGCAGTCCGATTCGTAGCCTACTGGATTTTGTGCAGGAACAGCAACAGCTATTCCCTGTCACAGAACTGGTCATGACCCAATGCGGAGAATACTGCTTGCAGCAGCAGATTGAACAGCACTGGAGCCAGCAGCTGCAACTGCCGGTACAGTACCTGAATGATGAGCGTTTTTTCTGCAGTCCGGAGCAGTTCCGGTACTGGGCCAGCCGTTACCAGACGCTGCGCATGGAATATTTTTATCGGGAAATGCGCAAGCAGACCGGCTACTTGATGCAGGGACAGCAGCCGCTTGGACAACAGTGGAACTATGACAGTGCCAATCGCAAGGCCTGGTCAGGCAGTCCGCCATTGCCTCCAACACTTCATTTTGAACGGGATCAGATTGATCTGGATGTACTGGAACTGGTTGAACGCGAGTTTTCCCATCACTCTGGCAGTCTTGCCGATTTTCACTGGGCCACCACGCGCAGCAATGCCCTGCTTGCATTGGAGCATTTCATTGCCCACAGTTTGCCGCATTTTGGAGATTATCAGGATGCAATGGTTCAGGGTGCAGACATGCTGTTTCACAGCCTGCTCTCGCCTTATCTAAATTGTGGTCTGTTACTGCCCAAAGAAGTCTGTGATGCGGCAGAAGCTGCCTACTATGACGGTCATGCACCACTGAATGCAGTGGAAGGTTTTATCAGGCAGATCCTCGGCTGGCGCGAATATGTTCGCGGAATTTACTGGCTGTACATGCCGGAGTATGCCAGCCGCAATGCGCTACAGTACTCAACCCCGTTGCCACAATTTTACTGGACTGGCCGCACTCAGATGAACTGCATGGCTGAGTGTTTCCGTAATACTTTTCAGCATGCGTATGCACATCATATTCAGCGTTTGATGGTGACTGGAAATTTTGCCTTATTAACTGGTGTAGACCCGCAGCAGATCAGCGAGTGGTATCTGGCAGTCTATGCCGATGCCTATGAATGGGTAGAGCTACCGAACACCTTGGGCATGGTAATGCATGCCGATGGCGGCTTGATGGCCAGCAAACCCTATGCGGCTTCGGGCAATTACATCCATAAGATGTCGGATTACTGCAAACACTGTAGCTACAATGTCAAAACCCGTACCGAGCCAGACAGCTGTCCGTTCAACAGCCTGTACTGGTATTTCATGATCCGGCATGAAGCGATATTCCGTACCCATCCACGTATGGCCATGATCTATCGGCAGCTGGACAAATTGAAAGATCGGCAGCAGATCATCAGCCATGCCCAGCAGCTTCTTAGCCGGATCAATGAGTTATAAACGATGAAAAAACAGCATCTCCCTGAAAAAATATGTATTCACTGCTTGCGCCCTTTTACTTGGCGCAAAAAATGGCACCGTTGCTGGGAGAAAGTACGATACTGTTCTGAACGATGTAAACGTGAGTCCAGACATTTATCAAAATCAAACACTTAGAAACGCCTGTATTGGCGTGAACAATAGGCCCGTATCACATCAGGTGAACGCAGCTGCAGATGTTTGGTTTTTCGGCCAGTCACGCGTGCACGCCACATTTTAAAGCTACTGTGTTTCAAATTTTGCCGCATCAAGCGAATCACCGCCGCTTCATTTAAACCATACTCACATAAAATAGCTTCAAAAGGAGTTCGATCTTCCCAAGCCATTTCTATAATTCTGGATAAGTCCTCTTCAGAAAATTGATTCATACCATTCTCGTTTTTAATCATCACGAAGCGTTAATAAGCTTTATCGACTTTAATCTGACTAAAAGAATAACAATACAATCATGAATTTTTTGTGATTTTTCTGTAGTTTAGGGACTCAGCACGACTAAAAGGGCTAGTTAAACTAGCCCTGTTAAGTCTTAGTTACCTCTATAAGTCGAATATCCATAAGGACTTAAAAGGGCTTTGTTGCACAAAGATTTGAAATGCAAAGCGCCCCTAATTGAGCCAAATTTAAGGCGTAACTTGGGTAAGTGGTCGACCTAATTCCGTAAATCTGTTGAGGACTGCTACACGTGCATGAATTTCATTCACTTGGCTATCAAAACTCCTTGCACTGAGTTTATCCCCCAATAATTTGATGCAATGCATCTTAGTTTCGACCAAACTTCGGCAATGATAGCCGGACCATTTTTTCCATAGTGTCCTGCCTGAGAAGCACTGCTTCGCAAGATTAACAGTACGAAGTAATTCATTTCGCTCTAGCGAGCTACTCTTTGTATCTTTCCATGGTTTCGCATTTTTTCTAGGTGGAATTACTGCATACACTTGCCGATCTGCAATGACCTGACGACATTGTTTGGTGTCATAAGCTCCATCGGTATAAACAGAGTCAATCTGCTCGTCTTGTGGAATCTGATCGAGTAAATCACCAAGCACTTGTGAATCACTCACATTATTTGTAGTGAGTTGAATAGCGCGTATTTGAAGGGTTTCAGCATCTATACCAATATGAAGTTTACGCCATTGGCGACGATATTCAGGTCCATGTTTCTTGCGTTTCCATTCGCCCTCACCTAGAAACTTCATGCCTGTAGAGTCTATGAGTAGATGCAGCCCATCGCTACTTTTTTGGTAGCTAATCGCAATATCAATATGTTTTTGTCTTCTA
>NZ_VOYN01000056.1:0-19056 GCF_013420275.1 Acinetobacter sp. YH01020 | reverse complement strand
AAATGGCGATTCAGCGTTTAATTGGTTTTGGGAAAAAAGAAGAGTTTAAGGAAATTTTGGCAATTTTAAGAAAGCAGAATCCTGATAGGATAAGGGTTCTGTGAAATTTGTCGTGTACAGAGAAAATTATAGATTAATCACATAAAAATTTAAATTACTTAAGCCACACTTCCGACTTTTTCTAGCCTGACCTTGAATATGTCACGCTAGCAAGACCATGCCCCAAACCACAATTTATGCTAATATTGCGCGCGTCTTGAAATGCGGTTTTTTTCATCGTATTTCAGACAGCTTTTGGTATTTCTTCACCATTTTCCATTTCGTTCTTCCATCTTGTTCTTTTAAGGCGTGTTTTTTTAATGACTGATCTCCAACCCATTGAAAATAAACTTCAACCACGAATTAGTGTTGCGCCGATGATGGATTGGACGACTCGTGACTATCGTTTCTTTGCACGTTTGTTTAACCCTAATGTGATTCTCTACACCGAGATGGTCACCACAGGTGCGATTTTATTTGGTGGTGCGAATCGTCATTTGGACTATAACAACGAAGAACACCCGATTGTGTTACAGCTTGGCGGTTCAAATCCTAAAGATTTAGCAACTTGTACCAAGATGGCACAGGACTGGGGCTATGATGAAGTGAACCTCAATGTCGGCTGTCCGAGTGACCGCGTTCAGAACAATAAAATTGGTGCATGCTTGATGGCAGAGCCTGATTTGGTGGCTGAATGTATTGCTGAAATGCGAAATGCTGTTGATATTCCAGTGACCGTGAAACACCGCATCGGGATTGATGACATGCAGTCTTATGAAGAAATGCTGCATTTTGTCGATACCGTGGCAAAGACTGGCTGTGACAATTTTATCGTGCATGCCCGTATTGCCCTGCTGCAAGGTTTGTCGCCAAAAGAAAACCGTGATGTGCCACCTTTACGTTATGAAGATGTTTATCGTCTGAAACAAGAACGTCCAAATTTATTGATCGAAATTAATGGCGGAGTGAAAACCTTTGCTGAAACACAACAACATTTACAACATGTTGATGGCGTGATGATTGGCCGTGAGGCTTATCACAACCCATACTTATTGGCTGAGATCGGTCAGCTTTGGGATCTCGAATTACCTAACCGTTTCGATATTATCGAGCAGATGCTGCCATATATTGCTAAACGCATGGAAGAAGGTGCGCCGCTTTCTATCATTACCCGTCATATTTTAGGTTTATTCCAAAACCTACCAGGTGCTCGAAAATGGCGTCAGGCTTTAAGTGGTGGCAATGCCAAAACCTTTGCCGATGTGGAAAATGCCATCCAAAATATTAAAGATGCAATGCAACGTACAGAAGACTATTTACGTGATCATCCTAAAGTCGTTTTAGAAGATTAATCCTATAAAGTAAAAGCCCGCTATTTTGCGGGCTTTTTTATTCGTCATGCCTCACCAAGTACGTATTTGGCAACATCGTCACAACTCAGCTAAATCATCTAAACAGTCACATCATTGCTCAATGACTATTGACCGTAATGTTCCCCTTGGGAAAAGGCTCATCATAGCCAGTCCATTGATAATCTGATGGATCTTCTTCCTCACGCAAACCCACATAGCTCTCAGGCGCCGATGTAACAGGCTCAACCTCCTCGGTTGGCTGTTCCAATTCCTCAACCAAATGATTCAACTCTTGATCTAACTGCGCCTGATATTTTGCAATTTCAGCTTCGTCAATGAAGGCAAATTGTTCTTCATCTATTTTCCATGCATAACCTTGCAAATCTTTGTAAATATCGACCAAAACAGTATAAGGCTGACCATCGTATTGCAACGTCGCCTGAGCCTTAAAACTTAATCCCTTACGTTCTAATACTTTTATATTTTGAATCCGTAAATGGTACTGCCGATAATCTGGATTCTGATCAAACTCGTGCTGCATCTGCTGCTCAATCTGCCGAGATAATTCATCTGTCGAGACAAAATAACTACAACCAGCCAAACTCAACAGTAAAAAAATGGTGAGCCATCGAAACATATTGCATCCCCCATGATGCATTTATTCTTGATGAAAAAGTCAGACCGATCACAGATTCCGATCCAAACATTCCTCATTGTTTGCTTCATAATAGCCAATAAAACACACAGTACAAGCCAAATTATCAAGATTTCTCAATTTTATATTTAATTTTGATATCAATCACTTAAATTGCATTTTTACTGTTTTAAAACACTGACAGCCTTGGTCTCTTGCTGACATATTTTTGTTGAAAATGACCATTTTGGTAGTAGTTTCCTAACCTTCATATTTTCAACATGAAAACGATTCCATTGTGAATTTTCAATATAAATCCTGAAATAAAACATCGTAAAGGCGCCATAAAAAATCCCCGAATATTGCGGGGATTTTTAAGGAATCAACTGAAATTATTCATCGTCCATTTCAGGCTCATGATGTAGCGCATCATGTATGGCTTCCACCAATTGCTGTGCAATTTCTTGTTTTGACGCCTTCTCTAAATCACGCTTTTCCATTTGATATTGATCGGCGAAGAACACGGTCATGGCATTTTCGTCTGAAGCAAAGCCAATGTCTTTACGTGAGACATCATTGCACGCAATCATATCGAGTTTTTTCGCCACAAGTTTGCCTGCAGCATACTCTTCGACATTGCGTGTCTCGGCGGCAAATCCCACCATAAATGGACGTTTTGACTGCTGCGCAATCGTTGCAACGATATCTGGATTTTTAATTAAAGCCACATTGAGTTCATCGCCAGCTTTTTTGATTTTATGCTCTGCAACTTCTGCCACGCGATAATCCGCAACGGCTGCTGTTGCAATAAAAATATCACAGCCTTCATCTAACATTTGCAGACTGGTCTCTAACATTTTAATTGCAGACTGCACATTAATCCGTCGTACACCATTTGGTGTATCTAAACTGACGGGTCCTGCGATCAGCGTCACTTTAGCCCCAGCTGCATAACAAGCCGCTGCCAGTGCAAACCCCATTTTACCTGTACTGTGGTTGGAAATATAACGAACAGGATCTATCGACTCACGTGTAGGACCTGCTGTAATCGCCACATGTTTGCCTGCAAGCATGCCAAATTTTTCAGCAATAGCTCGCTGTGCTTGATGAAAATAGGCCGTCACTTGATTCGCTAAATCTTCAGGCTCAGGCATACGCCCTAAGCCCACATCACCACAGGCTTGAGAACCGGCATCGGGCATGATCACATGTACGCCATCTTCAACCAGTGTATTTAAATTACGCTGTGTCGCTTTGGCTGCCCACATTTGCTGATTCATCGCAGGGGCAACCCAGACGGGTGCTTTTGTTGCAAGATAAAGTGTCGAAAGTAGGTCATCTGCTAAACCCGCCGCAAATTTTGCCAGCGTGTCGCAACTTGCAGGAGCAACCAATACCAAATCAGCCCAACGTGCCAATTCAATATGCCCCATGCCCGCTTCTGCTTCGGGATTGAGTAATTCGGTATGTACAGGGTTGCCTGAAAGCGCCTGAAACGTTAGCGGGGTCACAAAGGCTTGCGCACCTTGAGTCATCACCACGCGCACATCAAATCCGGCATCTTTTAACCGACGGACAAGAATGGCACTTTTATAGGCTGCGATACCACCAGTGACACCTAAAAGAATATTTTTTGTGGGCATTACACTTAAATCAAAGCTCACGAACAGGCTACCTATCTGTTGCAGTGGCGCTCACAATAGCATTAAATATGCACTGACCCAACAATCTGCTGCGAAAAAGCCGATTGACTGATAATAAAAAAGTCTAAGAATAATGAATAATTCAATTAAAAATTGGCCTGAACAAGAGCGTCCACGTGAGCGCCTGATTCAACAAGGCGCACAAAGTTTATCCGATGCTGAGCTACTGGCTATCTTCCTACGCTCAGGTTCCCAGCAGCACTCTGCTGTCGAACTCGCACGAGTCTTGATCCAACACTTTGGTCAGTTGCAAGCGCTGATGGATGCGTCACTTGAGGATTTACGCCAGTTTCATGGCATCGGAAATAGTAAATATGCGCAGCTCATGGCGGTAAAAGAACTCGGTAAACGCTATGTGAGTCAGCATTTTCAAAATGAAGCCTTACACTTGCAACATTCTGAACAATTGCAAAACTTTCTTCGCTTTGAATTTTTATCGGAACGTCAAGAAGTCTTTGGCGTGCTCTGTCTAGATGCGCATTTAAGAAAAATAAACTTTAAAAAACTTTTTTATGGCAGCCTCAATACCTGTGAAATTTCCATCAATCAACTGCTGCGTTATGTCATTTCTGAACACGCCAGCAGTATTGTCATTGCACATAATCATCCTTTCGGTCGTGCAGAACCTTCTGCTGCCGATCTTGAATTGACTCGACTCATTCAGCAGGCTTGTCAGCTGGTGGAAATTCGACTGATCGATCATTGCATTATCTCAACAGAAGGGAGTTTTTCCTTTGCTGAACATGGCTTGCTCCAAGCACACTCATCTGCATCAAACAGTTATTGACAAGTGCTTGAGCAAACCCGAAGATCATCATAATTTTTTAAAACTAGAAATTATCATTCGAACATGATCGTCCGTGACCAACCGAGTATTTTTAAACTGCTATTTTCTTGGCGAGGAACGATTTTACCTAAGGTTTTACCACCGCTCGGGATCGTTATGTTGCTGTCTGCCATTGTGGGCGGCTTATCCTATGTCGATATCTTCCATTTTACCGAATTTCCTTTGGTCGGCTTTACCCTAATCGGTGTTGTGCTGTCGATTTTCTTAGGCTTTAAAAACTCAGCCTGCTATGACCGTTGGTGGGAAGCTCGGCGTTTATGGGGCATTTTGATTGCCAACGCGCGACATTTTGACCGTGACTGCCGTTTACTCAGTCAAGGTCGTCGTGAACGTGTGATCCAACATGTGATTGTGTTTGCCAATGTTTTGCGTGACCGACTCCGCCATCAAACCGCCAACCCCACTGAACTAGTTGAAACCAGCGGCATGAGCGCGAATGCCATCACTCAGTTATACCAACAAGCCAATGCACCGCAGTACACGTTGAGTTTGATTCAATGGGAGCTGATGCAGGCGCTCAAAGATGGTGAAATTTCAGATATTATTTATACCCAGATGAATCAGCATGTGATGGAACTCAGTACCGTACAAACCGGCTGTGACCGTATTGCCACTACGCCATTACCGTTTGCTTATTCGGTCTTGCTGAATCGAACCGTTTATTTTTTCTGTTTTGTCTTACCTTTTAGCTTGGGGTCTACTTTAGGCCTTGCGACCCCCCTTTTGGTCGGGATTTTGGCCTATACCTTTTTAGGCTTAGATGCGCTGAGTTCTGAGATTGAAGAGCCCTTTGGTACACAAAGTAATGACCTTCCATTGGACTCGATGGTGCGTACTATTGAAATTGAACTTCTTGGAACTTTAGGAAAACCCACCCCACCACCGATTCAAGCTAAAGATCATAATTTATTATAATTGGTATGCGTTTCGCCTGAATGCACGGATCGCATTCAGATCCATGATCCATACAACACCCATAATAAGGAAAAATCATGAAAATAAAAAAACGGATTTTCACTTATAAGCCACAACCGATTCTGCATCCTTGCAAAGCGCTTGCTGTGATTTTCATGTTCGTTGTGTTGCTGTTTAGCATCGCATTACTCCTAGCATGGCAAGGCATATTATTCACATCATGGCAAAGCAATTGGCAATTCTTATTCCTGATGAGTGCTCTATTTGTCATCAGTATATTTCGTGACAAATCGCAAAGAATCAAATTTCCATTTTGGATTCAACAGCATTTGATTGATCCCAAATTGGCTTTGGATTTAAAAGAACACGCCTTACGCAGTTCAGATGCTGTGATTGTGGATTATCGAGAGGTCCGTGAACATTGGTGGCAAGGCAAACAGCAACAATTGCTCTTAAAGCTCAATGAACTTGAAGAGGCGAAATGGTTTAGCGTCGATCTCCATCAAGTCTTTGCGAGTACTTTGTTTTTAAACATTCATGTGCAATTGAATTCTGCCCTCATTGGGCAACAGATTTGGGTGCATTATTTGGCACGTACGCGCACCATCGTGCAGTTATATGCGCATGATCAGCTTGATGATTTTCATCAAATGAAAAACTACTTTGCCATGCCCTATACGGGGAATATCTATTTTGAGCAGATTCCAACACGGCTTACGTTGGATTTACCTTATTTATCGGAAATTCATGCCGTTCGTGAAGAAGATCAACCCGGTTATCTCCTCAAACTGAAAACCAGTTATGGGCAGAGCTATCGTATCAGTTCACAGGCACGGCATTTTGATAAACTCGAATTGGCACTCTCAAGCGCCATTGATTTTATTCCTTATCGCAATTTTAAACATCAACCTACCATGCAATCTGCCTTGCTGACCAAGAGGCATCCTCAACGCGTGACAAGTCTACTGTTGTGCATAATCGCCATCAGTGTTTTTATCATCGCGTTTTTGTTCAAGGCATGGTTCTGGGCATGCGTTGCCGTGGGCTGCCTCTATCTGCTTTACCGTAACATTCAGCATTATCGAACTTCACCGTTTATCGAAGATCCTGATGTCAATGTGACTTAAAACTGTCCCAGATTCCAACTTGCCCCTCTTTCACTCGAGGAATATTGCCGAGTTTAATCCACGGCATATTGTCACCATGAAAATCACTGCCAACAGAAACTTTTAAGTTAAAGGCAGCAATCATACGATCTACCATTTGACGAGTCGATAATGGCTCAATTGCCGGTGGTAATTCCACTGCATCACCGCCCGCTTCAGCAAAGATTTCAATCAAATAACGAATATTGGTCGCAGATAAATCATAACGCGTCGGATGCGCCAACACTGCAAAGCCACCACTGGCATGAATCACCTCAATGGTTTCAGCAAGACTCGGACCTTCAAATTTTACAAAGGCTTTTTTGCCTTCTTTAATATATTTATCAAAAGCTTGTTGTGAACGTGAAACCACACCCTTTTCCACCAAAGTTTTGGCAATATGGGTACGTGTTACCCGATCTGGAATATGGTCGACCTTGGCAATCACATCGCTATAAATATCTTGACCGATTAACGGTATCAGTAAGTCACAAATCTGCCGAGCACGTTCCGCTCGAATACGCTTTTGATCCATCAATAAGGCTTGTAAAGGCGCAGGATTTTGCATATTTAAAGCGACGATATGCACACCATAACTTTTTTTGGTCGCAGGTCTCGACCACTGGCTGGAAATCTCCACGCCAGAGATTAATTGCAGCTTTAATTCATGCGCGACCTGCTCTGCTGCCAACAATCCGTCCATCGTATCGTGATCAGTCAAAGCCAGCGTATGAATTCCAATAGCACTTGCGGCCTGCACCAAAGCCTCTGGTGACAAAGTACCATCAGAAATATTACTGTGTGTATGTAAATCTACGCCTTGCATCTCTATACTATGTCATTTATTTGATCAGATTTAGATACTCTAACATGAAAGCACTTTTAGACTTTGTGCCACTCATTATTTTCTTTTATTTATATAAAACTGTAGATCCAAAAGATACGCAGCACCCATTATTACAATTAATTGGTTCTGCTGGGGGTGTCGATAACAATAACATTCTTGTGGCAACATCAGGTCTCATCATTTCCATGCTTGTGGTTTATGGTGCATTGTTTGTGATGCAAAAATTCCGTCTAGATAAACAACAATGGATTGTGTTGTTCATGACCGTGATTTTTGGTGGTATTACCCTGATGCTAAGCGATGATTTTTATATTCGGTTAAAAGCCGTTTTACTAAACTTAGTGTTTGCTGGGGCGTTTTTACTTTCTCCACTGTTTAGTAAAGATAAGAAACCACTCATCGAACGTTTATTTGGTCCAGTCTTAAATTTAACCGCTGTCGGTTGGAAACGATTGAACTATGCATGGGCTGCAATGTTCGTGGTGATGTCATGTTTACACACCTTTTTCGCTTATTTGTTTGCAGACGGAAAATATTGGGGTGAATTCACTGCTTTTGGTGACATGATCGTGATGTTTTCCTTTATCATTATTCAGTTTATTGTATTACGTAAATACTTTAAGACCTCAGAATAATCCATTCGGTCAAAAATCAGGAAAAGTCATGCCATTATTCGTCGTAAGCTGTACAGATAATGAAGGTACAGTAGAAAAGCGCCTTGCAGTTCGCCCTCAACATCTTGAACGTCTACAAAAACTTGATGATGAAGGTCGTCTGATTGTTGCAGGTGCGATGCCTAAAGATCCGGCAAACCCACAAGCTGGTTTTTATGGCAGTACGATCATTGTCGATTTTGATAGTCGTGAAGACTTAGACCAATGGTTGGCAGATGAACCTTTCCTCAAAGAAGGGGTTTATGGCCAAATTGATGTCAAACCATTTAACAAAGCATTTCCTAAAGGATAAGGTTCATGCGCGTCGTTGTTTCTAGTTTACTGGGCTTATCTTTCATTTGTTCAACTGCATGGGCTGAAGAACCGGTACCTGCACCTACTGTAGCCCCTGCTGCTCAAGCAACGACTGCAACACCTCCTCCCAATCCTGTGCCGCATACCATTCCTGCCAATAAACCGGGCATCATTAAAGTGGCGGCAACCGTCAATCCCAATGGTCAACCTCAAGATGCAAATCCATTGACCATTGAGCAATTGGCAAAAAATAAAGCGCTACAAGATGCCAAAGTCAAAGCAATGATCAAAGACCAATCTGTACGCTTACAACAGTTAGAAAAAGCTAACCTTGAAGCCTTGGCGCAAAACCAAGAATTACAACTTAAAAATGATAGCTTGGGCGTACAAGTACAAGTGCTGCAAAGTGAACGTAGCGCGCAGATGTTTTTATACGGCGGGACCACACTCGGTGTTGGCGTGATTTTAGGTTTTTTATTGGCCAGTTACGTCTATACCAAACGTCGTCGTCAATGGTAATTCGTTTTTCTACTTCAATTTAAAGGTTGCTTGAGTTTTGTCAGGTGCAATTCAGACTGCCGATCTCGATTGGCAAATGATCGATGGCATTGATATACCAGTGTCTAAACAGTTTGGTGATGTATATTTTTCGAAGGACAATGGCCTACTCGAAACACGTCATGTGTTTTTAAAAGGGAATGACCTCGACACTCGCCTCTCGGCTCTGACTGATTTTGAATATTTCAGCGTCGGTGAAACAGGTTTTGGTACAGGATTAAATATTTTGGCCCTGTGGCAATTATGGCAACAGGTTCGTCCAGATAATCACAGTCATCTGCATGCTATTTCTGTAGAAAAATTCCCTTTATCTAAAGTAGACCTCATTCGTGCATTAAATGCATGGCCTGAATTACAACCTTTGGCACAGCAACTGATTGCGCAATATCCTGAACCTATTGCGGGATGTCATCGACTCAATTTTCCAGAAGAACGTTTTTCAATTGATCTTTGGTTAGGCGATGCACACGACGTTTTTCCGGTCGTGGCAAAAACTGCTACGGTCAATGCATGGTTCTTGGACGGTTTTGCACCCGCCTGTAATCCTGACATGTGGGAAGAAAACGTACTCAAAAATATCGTACGTCTATCGGACATTGGGACGACCTTCGCCTCATTTAGTGTGGCAGGTGTACTCAAACGCGGCTTACGTGAACATGGCATTACCATTACACGACCACGAGGCTTTGCACATAAACGTGAAATGCTCAAAGCCTTTTGGCTCGCACCTGAAAGTTCAGATGATCAATCTGAAGTTGCTGACATACCCTCTTTAGACGAAAAAAAAAATTCTGAAATCACTGTAGGTCATAAGCCCCGTCAAATCGCGATTATTGGCGCTGGCATAGCTGGTTTGAGCTGTGCTTGGGCATTTGCTCAACGCGGGCATCAAGTGCGTATTTACGAGAAATCAGCACCACTCAGCGGTGGATCGGGTAATCCTCTTGCCCTACTCAACCCTAAACTCTGTCCAATTGAACAAAGTGCTGAACATTTGATGACCTTGAGCTGGTTATATGCACTCAAGCATTATCAAAACTTCAAGGCATTTCGTCCCTTACAGATTCACCAATCTATTTTAAAAAATAAAGCAGAACACCTTGATTTAGCTCAAAGTTATCCTTCAGAGGTATTAGCTGCTGAAGAAGGCACGCTAAATCAATTAGCCTCAACATATCCAACCCTGCTCCTCAAACAAGCAGGCGCAGTCAGTCCACATCAGCTTCGTGACCAAATCTTGGCACATCCACACATTGAATTGTTACAAGCAGATATTCAACGCATTGAGCAACAACAAAATGGCGTTGCGCTATTTACACAGGATCAGCAGCTTCCATCTGCCGAGCATGTCATTCTCTGTGCGGCACGTGACAGTATGCAGCTACAAACAGATTATCCAGAGCTGCGTGCCATTCGTGGACAAGTCAGTTGGTTGAACAACCCCGCTCAACAAATGGATATGCATACAGCCTATAGTTATGGGGGCTATTGTATGCAACTGGATGCCGAACAAATGATTATGGGCGCGTCATTTTATCCCGGCCGTGATGACACCGACGTTCTCACAGAAGATCATGTGCATAACTATGAACTTATCCACAGTGTATTCCCCGACTTTGCCAAAACCTTAGCACCGATTGAGCAATGGCAAGGACGTGCCGCAATTCGCGCACAGACAAAAGACTTTTTCCCGGTAATTGGTGCAGTCCATGAAGATCAGCACATTTATAGCTGTAGTGGACTCGGTTCTAAAGGTTTCCTGTATGCCCCGCTCTGTAGTGAAATCATTGCCGCGTTGGTCTTAAAAGAAGCCTGCCCTATTCCAACACAGCTACTCGATAAAATTCATGCAGCACGTTTTATACGCCGCACCAAAGCGAAACAAAAAACCAAGAAGCCTTATTTTCAAGGTCAGGTGCCCTCAGCACCACCTCAAGAAAAATAACGCGCAGTAAAAAAGCGCCTTTCGGCGCTTTTTTTGATTCGATCTTATTTCCCTTGTTCCAAAGGAAGACCGGCATCACGAGCAGCACGCGTGCCGCCCATTAAGATTACATATTCACGTGAGCTGTCAAAACCCTCTAATAACTCTGCTGCACGTGGAGCTTTACTTCCGCCACCACATAAAATGTAAATGGGTTGATCCGTTGACACCTGAGTCAGTGCATCTGATGACAAAGCGGTGATCGGTTGGTTAACCGCACCTTTCACATGTGCCTCAGCATAAGCACTTGCATCGCGAACATCCCAGATAATCGAGTCTTCTGGGAACTCAAATGTTGTAATTTCTTGTTTACGGATCATTGCACACTCCTTTTGATGTAAACAACACTTGGCAAATGAAGAAAACATCCCTAGCATCTCAGATATTCTTTCCCTTTGTAAAGGTCTAATCTATGCCTTCTTTTGATATTGTTTCCGAATTAGAAGTTTTTGAAGTAAATCATGCAGTTCAAAACACGCAAAAAGAAATTGCGACGCGTTTTGACTTCCGTGGTCAAGACGTTTCAATTGAGTTAAATGAGAAAAATAAGGAAATCAAAATCTCAACTGAAAGCGATTTCCAATGTGAGCAAGTGTATACCATGCTCGAAAATCATTTCTTCAAACGTAAAGTTGACATTCAAGCACTCGATCCACAAAAAATGACCGCTTCTGGTAAAAACGTCATTCAAGTGATCAAACTAAAAGACGGTCTTGACTCTGATACTGCAAAAAAAATCAATAAAGCCATTAAAGAAAGCGGCATTAAAGTGCAATCTTCTATTCAAGGCGACAAAATTCGTGTGACTGACAAGAAGCGTGACACTTTGCAACAAGTGATGGCGTTCTTAAAAGAGCAACAGTTTGGTGTGCCGCTTCAATTTAACAACTTTAAAGATTAAGGCAGTACAACTGCCATTGAGGTCAATATGGCACGTCCAAATCGTCTAAATAAACTGGTCAAAGCAAGCTCTAAATTACCCAAAGGTATTCAAAGTCGTTTGCTCAGTCGAGCTTTTGGTCGTGTCGTACCCATGGTTGGAACAGCTAAAATCCAGTATAAACATGTCAGCCCTGAGCGTGTTGAGGTGAGCATCGCCAATCATAAGGCGATGCAAAACCATATCGGGCAAGTACATGCCTGTGCCATGGCGCTGATCGCAGAAACAGCCACAGGTTTTGTCACAGCAATGAACGTTCCAGACAGTGCCATTGTCCTGATTAAAAGCTTCAAAGTTGATTTTAAACGTCCAACCCAAGGTGGGATGAAAGCGATTGCAATGCTTACACCCGAACAGCAACGACAAATGCAAAGCACAGAAAAAGGTGAAACCTTCGTACAGGTCTTAGTCACCGATGAATCTGGTGAAGCACCCATTCAATGCGAAATGCTTTGGGCGTGGGTGGCAAAATCCGCTCTGAAAAATAAATAAATGTAAATAAAACTTACTTTTAGGTAAGTATAAGTTTTACCAAATTTCAGCAAAATCAAGACTGTTTTTTACTATTTATACGCCCTAATTCCGCTCAATATGCTTGCACGACACAAATATATTGAGCACTTTATGAAAAAAATCATTCCCCTTTCATTCATCAGCATGGCGGTGTTTTTAACTGCATGTCAAAGTACTATTCCTGCAACGCCAACGACTCCAAATCAAACGGCTGATAGCAATATTCAAACCAGCCAAGCAGCGGAAAATAAGAAAATCGTGATTGATTTTTATGAAGGCGTTTTTCTTAAACATCAGGTTAAAGCATATGCTGACCGATATATTGGCAATCAATATATTCAACATAATCCGAATGTACCTGATGGCAAGGCGCCATTTGTCGATTACTTCACCCAGTATTTTAAACAAAATCCTGAAGCAAAAAACCAGATCAAACGTGCTGCTGCCGAAGGTGATTTGGTCTATTTACATGTGCACTCTACGCAAAATAAGCAAGACCGTGGAGAAGCCATTATTGATATCTTCCGTGTTGAAAATGGTAAGATCGTCGAACATTGGGATGTGCAACAAAGCATTCCTGAAACCAGTGCCAATTCAAACACGATGTTCTAATTTCTTGGTCACTATTCATAAAAAAGCCACTCGATTGAGCGGCTTTTTTTGTCTTACTTTAATTAAGCTTGATCTGCAGCAAATTTAGCTTTTGCATCCGCAGGAATTTGACGCTTAGCACCTTTCACATCGACAGCGACAAATGTAAACACACCCTCGGTTACACGAATTGGATCTCGTGAGCTGTCATGACTATCCCAAACTTCAATCTGCATTTGGATAGAGGTATTACCCACTTTTAAAATTTTGGTATATACACTGATGACATCCCCGACTTTCACTGGAACGAGGAAGGTCATTTGGTTAATTGAAATCGTTGCACAGCGTCCTTGACTGAAACGCTCTGCGTGAATTGCACCGGCCAAGTCCATTTGTGACACGATCCAACCACCGAAAACATCACCACTCCAGTTGGTGTCTGCAGGCATCGCGATGGTTTGTAGGGAAAGCGTTCCTTCAGGTTTTACATGAGTTTCTGACACTTTAGCTCCTGGCGCTGACATTTATTGAGGTAGATTTAACTGCTGATTGAGCCATTGTTGCAACTCACCAGCACGCATTGCACCGCTTATTCTAGCAATTTCGTTGGTTTTATTCATTAAAACCAGTGTAGGAATACTACGAACATTAAATGCACCGCTCAACCGAGGGTTTGCTTCGGTATCAATTTTGGCAAAAACCACCTTCGGATTTGATTTTGCAACTTGTTCAAAGTGTGGTGCCATCATCTTACATGGTCCACACCATTCAGCCCATAAATCGATCAGCACAGGTAAATCACTATTGCTAATAAAATTTGCAAAGTTCTTTTCATTCAACTCGATGGGCGCCAATGGAATCAATGCTTGATGACATTGACCACATGCAGGTCCAACTTCGAGTTTTTCTTCAGGCACACGGTTTTTTGCACCACATTCAGGACACACAACGATCATTTAGCTGACTCCAACATGTTGATGTAAAAATTCTAATTGGGTTGCCATGGCTTTTTCAAACCATTGCCCGTGATAAATATCAAAATGTTGCATTTCCCACTCATAATACTGCACATACGGTGCAATATTGGTCGCAGTTTCACGGCTTGATTCAATGGGAATCAAACTATCTTCTTTGGCTGCAATAAAAAGTACTGGTATACTAATTTTACGTACATCTAATATTGGGCGATAACGGATTAGCTTAAAAAAGGCCCGAGCCGGAATTTCGCCACTCCAATAAAAATCAGGATTTACAATCGATAAGTAGCCCGCATAACTGTCTTCAGACTGTAAAAAACACAATCGATGTGGATGAACTACAGGTAAAGTCGTTGGGCTCATCCCAACTTTAGAACCCATATAGTCCTGACTCGATAATTTTAACGCTTTGGGTAATTGCTGTAAGGGATACAATTTTGCACTTTCAGCACCGTCGACAAATGGAACTTGTACCATCACCGCTTTAATATTTTTAAGCTCTGCCGCTAAACTGAGTACATAGCCACCACTTAGCGATGTTCCCCATAATACAATGCGTCTCGAATCAATCGATTTACGCTGCTGTAAATGATTGATCATGGTCCGCCAATCTTCAAGTTGAGCTTTAAGATTCACCAACTCTCTCGGACGCCCTGTGCTGCCCCCCCAATAGCGATAATCAAACAACACGACAGCATAGCCCGCTTGTACAAAGCGCTTGGCATATTGCACTAATTTAAATTGGCGTAATGCCGCCAAACCATGCGCCATGAGAATGACTGCAGGTTTTTCAATAGATTTTGGACGATAAAAGTCAGCAGCTATAACATCTTGTCCGCTTTTGACATACAGTGGTTCGACTGTATAGGCGTGCATACGCGCTCCATTGCGTTATTTTATGGTTGTAATCGCTTATAAAAATTTAAGAACATTCTGCTCAAGTTTGTGCTTAATGCTATCATAAAGCATAAATCTATGAATTAAATTATGGAGTGACTCAATGAGCGAAAATGTTGGTTTTGCAGGTCAAATCGGCCCAGAACATGTAGCGCAAGTGGTTGAAAAAGGCTTTAAATCGATTATCAATAACCGCCCTGACATGGAAGGTGGTCCTGAGCAACCAACCAGTGCTCAAATTGAAGAAGCAGCTCGTACCGCTGGTTTAGATTATGTTCATCAACCGGTTGTTGCGGGTCAAATTTCTGAGCTAGATGTCCGTAACTTTGCTAATCATTTTAATGAATTGCCAAAGCCAGTGCTCATGTTCTGCCGTACAGGTAACCGTTCAAATAACCTATATCAACTAGCAAAACAGATGGATCTTTTGGATGACTAAGGCTTTCATTCAAAAAGCTTTATTGATCGCAACATGCATCTTTTCGGCACCCACATTTGCTGATAATAACAGTCAGCCCTTAAATGCAAATTTAAGTGTCTCTGGACAAATGACCACAGATAAGTTTTCAAGTTTACTCAAACAACTTAAATTTAAATCTGTAATTGTGAATCGACCAGATAGTGAGGCGGGCAATGAAGTGACTGTTTTACAGTTAAGAGGGATTGCTGAAAAGTCTCATGTGAGTGTTGTGTATCAACCTGTGCAAAGCGGTAAAATTTCTCAAACAGACGTGAAAGAATTTGCCAAATATTATAATGAGCTACCTAAACCCATTTTGATGATTTGTCGCAGCGGCTCTCGTTCGACATCTCTTTTCAATCAAGCTCAAGCTCAAGGTTTGCTCAATGACTAAATTCATGTTTGCAGTTTTATTTACAACGTTGTTGCTAACAGGATGTAATTCTATGAATGTACGTCCAACCGTTGGTGTAAGTGTCGGGACTGCACTATAAAATGACGAATATAAAGATGGCGCTATTTGCGCCATTTTTTATGTGTGGTATCTTTACGCAATATAACTTTTTCTATACATAAATAACTATTTTGGGGTAATTCATGAAATTCGTTCAAGGGACACTTGTACTTACTTTAGCAACGATACTTACAGCTTGTGGTGGTGGCGGTAGTGATGGATATTTTAATAACGAAGGAACAGATTCTTCTAATCAAAACAATAACAATGGCGGTACAACAACTCCAACTGAAACAGCAAAAGCACAGTTAGATATTCTAAAACGTGAAGGGCAATATTTATTCGGTAATTATGATCCTAACGATGCATCAACAGCAAAAGGCTATATTGATCATTCAATGGATACATTTGCACAAGGCCCATTACAATTAAGTTTAGATATTAGAAAAATAAACTTAAACTCATATAAAAATACTTATCACTACAGAGATAAATGTTTCTATTTAAGTAAAACTGACTATAGAGCATGTTATGTTTTTATTGGCGAAGATATTAAAAATATCTTACCGGGTTATGACAACTGGGATTTCGATATTACAGCTAATGATCTAAAAAACATCAAATTACAACATGATGAAGTGACACCAAACTTAGAAGAATATGAATCCAATACTCGCATTTACGTATTTGAAAATGAAAATGGAGATAAAAATTTCCATGATGTAACAATTACTGGTGCATTTGCTTATCCATTTCAACAGTCTTGGGGAATACAACAAACTCAACAAAAAAGGTTTGTTTTAATAAATGGCAATACAAGCGACTATAAAATTACAACAACTGCAATAGTTACGGATCCAGAAACTGGTGATGATATTGAACGTGAAGTAACAACAGGTGCTATCAGTATTTACAAAGATCTCTCTTCTCTCGATGGAGATTTATACAATATTCAATCTGGATCAGGATTTAATGTATTAATTAACGATAACCCAAATATTCCTTTTGCAGAACCAATTTCATTCGTATTAAACTCAACACCAGGTACCACAAGTTCAGCAAGTTATCGTGTGAAAGCTTCAGGTGAACAAGAACTAATTTTACCTAGCATCACAACAATCGATGGGACTCGAGTTGAGAATGAAGCCTCTAGTTTAAATAGCCAGACATTTACTGGAAGCATTAAATTAACAGGGACGAACATTTTGAAATTTAAACAAGCTACAAGTGGCAGTCTTAGTTTTGAACATGCTATTAATGGAATAACATTCAAAGGTTCATCTACTAATAATGCAGGAACTGTAAGTACAAGTTTAACATTACCTTCTGGTATTAAATTTTAAGTGTAAAAAAATGCAATTAAACCCTCTATACTGAGGGTTTTTTTATATATTAGATCTAAACTCATGAAATGAAGCATATCCAAATGTACGACATCATCATTATCGGTGCAGGAACAGCAGGCATTTCAGCCTATAAAGAAGCAATTAAAAAAACACAAAATCTTCTTATCATTAATGATGGGCCTTGGGATACTACCTGTGCACGCGTTGGTTGTATGCCAAGTAAAATACTTATCTCTACTGCCAATCGTATGTACGAAATAAGACATGCAGATAATTTAGGACTAGATGTCAAAAGTGAAATTGATACCTCTAGCGTCATGCAACATGTTCAAACCTTACGTAATCGTTTTACACGAGCCACGTTAAAAGATGTTGAAAGTTGGCCAAGCCAGCATAAAATTTCAGGTAAAGCTGAATTTATTGATTCAAATACCATTCAAGTAAATAACCAAACATTTAAAGCTAAGTCATTTATCCTTGCTGTAGGTACAACTCCTGCTATAGATGCTGAACAAAAAAAAATATTAGGCGATAAATTAATTACATCAGATCAGATATTTGAATTAGAACAACTCCCTAAATCAGTCGCAGTTATTGGAAGTGGCGTCATCGCTTTGGAATTAGCGCAGGCTTTAACACGCCTCAATGTAAACACCACAGTTTTTGCACGTAGTCGAAAAATTGGCTCACTGAGTAGCCCTATATTGCAAAAGCTCGCACAGGAAGAATTAAGTAAAGAGTTAAAGCTAAAGTTTGAAATTTTACCTGAACATTATTCTATTGAAGGAGATCTAGTTCATTTAACCTATACTGAAGAAAACGTACAGAAGACACTACAAGTTGACTATGTATTAGCTGCAACTGGCAGACGTACATTATTAAATACCTTAAGTTTAGAACGTATAAGTGCCGAATTTAAAGATTTAAAAAATTTGCCAATCAATCCAGATACAAAGCAGCTAGCCGATTATCCAATTTTTATCGTCGGTGATGCACATACCAATACCCCTATCCAACACAAAGCTGCTCATGAAGGTAAGTTTGCAGTACAAAACTGTTTAAACTTTCCACAAATTCAATCTATCAAGACACTAACACCTCTAGGCATCTTATTTTCTACACCACAAATGGCAACCATTGGGCAAAGCTATAAACAACTACAAGATAAAAACACAAATTTCGTAACTGGTTCCGTTTCTTATGAAAAACAAGGTCGTGCGATTGTTGCTGCTAAAAATAAAGGGGCTGCCGAAGTATATGTAGATACAATTAGCCATAAGCTCTTAGGAGCTGAGCTATTCTGTGCAGAAGCCGAACATTTGGCACATTTATTAGCTTGGATGATTTCAGAAGAACTAAGCATACATGAAATTTTGGATAAACCTTTCTATCATCCAACTTTAGAAGAAGGGTTAAGAACAGCATTAAAGCATGCACGACGTCAGTTAAGATAATTTTATCGTTCTATGTAAACTTATAGCGTTGGATATCCAGCACTAAATTTTTCGTGTCTCCTTTCCTTTTTCTCCACACATAAAAAACACCCCCAATGTTTAAGTTGGGGGTGTTTTGAATAATGAGCTAGCGATGACTTACTCTCACATGGGTAACCCCACACTACCATCAGCGCTAAGAGGTTTCACTTCTGAGTTCGGGAAGGGATCAGGTGGTTCACTCTTGCTATTGTCGCCAGCACAACTGTTATGGATACTTGCTTAGTCTAATCTCAGAGCAGTGCTCTTCGTGCTAAGTTTTCTACCAAATGAGTTATTAACAGATCATATCTGAGTTCTTGCGAGTAGAACTAAGCAGTGCTTAATTATACTCTCATTTGTTCTTAAGCGTTAACTAAATCAAGTTTGATTGATTATAAGTGAATCAATTGA
>NZ_VOYN01000055.1:0-21603 GCF_013420275.1 Acinetobacter sp. YH01020 | reverse complement strand
AGAAGGGAAATTGCCTCTGATTTACATAGATGAAAGTGGTTTTCAAAGTGAAAGTACCAGAACTCATAGTTATAGCCTTCAAGGAACACGTGCTGAAGGTGAATTTAACTGGCAGTTGAAGAATTGCGGTAATGCGATCGGTGCAATTATCGAAAATAGATTGTTGACAGTTGGTGTGTTTAATTGTTCTGTGAATACAGAAGTATTTGAATGTTGGATTGAACAGGATTTATTACCTAAGTTGAAAGAAAGCAGTGTTTTGATTATGGACAATGCGACCTTTCACAAAGGGAAAAGACTTCAGGAGTTGATACGTTGTGCAGGCCATTACATTGTGTGGCTTCCTAAATATAGTCCAGATTTAAATCCAATAGAAAATATGTGGTCACGAGTCAAGGCGATTCGAACTAAGTTTAGAGTTAAAGATATTGATAAATTATTTAAAGATTACTGTAATGATTTATTTGGTATTTAGCTATAGCACGTTTAGCACTGCTTATGCAGCGCCTTCCTCATCTTATTTTGATGCCAGTAAAAATAGAATTCAGCAGCTATTCGCACCGCAATCTGCAACTGCAAACCAAGTCAACTTGCAGCAGTTTAAGCAATTTCCATTAGATATTCAGTCGCTACAAGAACGGTTGCCTGTGGTGACCAGCACGGCTCAAACCACTGGACATCCCACAAAAAATGCCGCGGCGGTTAGATATATAGCCGAACTAGGCTTACAAGACGCCATTCAACAAGCGCTACAACGTCGTCCAGAAATCACCCGCAGTATTGCCACTTTGGCAGGGCAAGCCGCAAATATCGATGCAGCTAAGGCGCAGTATTATCCACAAATTTCAGGTGGTATCAGCACCGCTGACTTAACCACAGGTGAACGGGGCAGACAACTTTACAGCCTATCGGCAACCCAAGTCCTGTATGACTTTGGCAAAATTAAAAGTGCGGTCAATATTGAACAAGCCAAATTATTAGAAGAACAGGCCAATGTGCTCGTGAGTATTGATGATATCGCTTATCAAACCGCCAATGCTATCGTCAATATCAACCGCTATCGGGAAATTGTTAAAATTGCGCATCAGCAACTTCAAGGCATCGCTCGAATTGCCGAAATTGCCAATTTACGTGCGCAAGCAGGGATCAGTAGTCAGGCCGACCCTATTCAGGCGCAGTCCAATTTAGAAGCTGCGCAGTCCAATTTACTGATTCAAGAAAGTCAACTCAAGCAATATCAACAAACTCTAAGAACCCTTTTGGGCTATGACGTGTCCAATATACAACTGAGCTTGCCTGATACTGTGATTCGTCATGCAGGGTTATATGAAGAACCCAGCTTTAGCCAAATTCCGAAAATGATGGCGGCACAGGCTGCGGTACAAGTGGCACAATACCAAAGCCAAGAAACCAAACGCAGTGTTTACCCTAGTATTTATGTCAAAGGCAGTTTAAATCAGGCACTTAATGGAAAAAATCCCAATAATAATGAAGATGATGGCATGTATAGTTCAGTCATGCTAGAAGCCAACAGCAATTTTTTCCAAGGCGGTGCTTTACGTGCCAAACAACGCTCAGCGGCGTATGCCGAGCAGGCAGCCAAAGCCGAGGTGCAAAGCGTGTACTTAGATGTTTTAGATCAAATTCGCTTGATTCGAGAGCAAATTGATAATAAACAAAAGCAAATGGAGGTTTTAGCATTGCGAAAAAACACCACTGCCCGTACCAAAGAACTGTATCAAGAACAATATAAACTGGGCACCCGTACCGTGGTGGACTTGTTAAATTCCGAGCAGGCAATTCACAGTGCAGCGCAAGAAATTGAAACCGCCCGTTACGATATTTATGCAGGCTTAATTCAATATATTCATGTCACAGGGCGCTCCCGTGATCTTTACCAACTCAATAACACTAAAATTCAAGGGGTGGAGATTCAGCCATGAGTACCGCTATACACTACCTGCCTTGGCTACAAGCCGTTTTAACAATTGCCAAACATTATCGCATTGAAGCTTCGGAAGAGCGTTTACGTTTACAACTGGACTGGAACCCGAACCCATCTAGCGATGAGTTGGTGACTCTGATGGGGCGGCAAATTGGCCTACAGGTCAGAGCCAGTGCCTTTAGTCCCGAAATCTTAAACCCTTGGCGTTTACCTGTGCTCATTGCCATGCACGATGGGCAGGTCGGGGTGTTAGATAAACTCGATGCCGCAGGCAATGCCAGCGTACAATTTAGCGGTGACCAAGGCTTGGCACAAGTGCTCACGCTGCAACAACTGCAACACAGCATACAACAGGTCTATATTTTACGCCCTGAAAAATCGATCCCCGATGTGCGGATTGATGAATATGTCAAACCCTATGAGTCGAGCTGGTTTTGGTCAATTGTCCTGCGGGATTGGAAACGCTATATCGATGTCATGTTTGCCTCTTTAATGGCCAATATTTTGGCTTTGGCGACGGTTTTATTTTCCATGAACGTCTATGATCGGGTGATTCCAGCCCAATCGATTCCGACCTTGTGGGTGTTGGCAGGTGGGGTATTGTTGGCGGCGATCTTTGAATTTAGCATCCGTGTCGCCCGTATTTATTTGTCGGATATTATTGGCAAACGGGCCGATTTGAAAATTTCAGATCGGGTCTTTGGTCATGCGCTACGCATTAAAAATAAAGAACGTCCCAAGTCCACAGGCACCTTTATTTCCCAAATTCGAGAACTGGAAGGCGTACGGGAATTGGTGACTTCGACCACCATTTCAGCGGTGGCCGATTTACCGTTTTTCTTATTGTTCTTGGGCATTTTTTGGTTAATTGGCGGCGATTTATTTTGGGTGATGTTGGCTGTGGTGCCGTTGATGATTTTACCAGGGATTTTGATTCAAAAACCGTTGGCGAAATTGGCTGCTGAAGGTATGCGCGAAGGGGCAATTCGTAATGCCACCTTGGTCGAAGCGGTACAGGGCATTGAAGATATTAAATTATTACGTGCCGAAGCACGCTTTCAAAACCAATGGAACCATATGAATGAAGTCTCGGCAGAGATTTCGATGCGTCAGCGCAAATTGGTGGGCGTGGTTGGCGCATGGACGCAAAAAGTCCAAGGCCTAACCTTTGCCATTGTGGTTTTGGTGGGCTGTTTTGCAGTCATGAAAGGCGATATGACCACGGGAGCCTTGGTGGCCTGTTCGATTTTATCCTCTCGGATGCTGGGGCCGATTGCCCAAATTTCGGGGGTGCTGGGACGTTTGCAACAAGCCAAAGTGGCCAAAACCAGTTTGGATGAATTGATGAAAAAACCTGTCGATCAGGCGGAACATGCCCATCTGATTCATCGTACAGCTTTGCACGGTCAGTATGAGCTCAGCCAAACCCTATTTAAATATGCCGAAGATGATGCGCAAGCGACTTTGGCAATTCAAAAACTCGAGATTCGTGCAGGGGAAAAAATTGCAATTTTAGGTCGCAATGGCGCAGGGAAATCGACCCTGTTACAACTGTTGGCAGGCATGCAAGAACCTGTACAAGGCAAAATTAAACTGGATGGGGTGGATTTGGGTTTAATTGACCCTGCCGATGTGCGTCGTGATATGGGCTTGCTCAATCAAAATGCCCATTTATTTTTTGGAACGGTGCGGGAAAATCTTAAATTGGGCGCACCTTTGGCCACAGATCAAGACATTTTAACGGTCTTGAAAATGACAGGGGCTTTGGATTTTGTGTTGGCGAAAAAAGAAGGTTTAGATCATCAGGTCTTGGAAGGTGGAGCAGGTTTTTCGGGCGGACAACGTCAGGCTTTACTCTTGTCACGGCTGTTATTACGTGAGCCGAATATTGTGCTGCTCGATGAACCGACCGCAGCCTTGGATGATGTCACTGAAAAACAATTGATTGATCATTTACACACGTGGCTGGGGCAAAAAACCTTGGTGATTGCCACCCACCGTCGTGCAGTGCTGGAATTGGTGGATCGTATTATTGTGTTACAAGACGGAAAAATTGTGATGGATGGCAGTAAACAACAGATCTTGCAGCAGTCAGTTTCCAATCAGGCGGAGGCAACAGCATGAGCCAGCAATCCTCGCAACCGAACAAAGTGACACACATTGAACCACCTGTGCCAAGTGCCAGCTTATTTATTTGGATTATTGGTATAGGTTTGTTGGTGTTGTTGGCATGGGCGTGGTTATTCCAGCTCGAAGAAGTGTCCACAGGCACGGGAAAAGTGGTGCCTTCCTCTAAAGAACAAACCATTCAATCACTTGAAGGTGGGATTTTAACCAAGCTCAATGTACAAGAAGGACAAATTGTGCAACAGGGGCAGGTGTTGGCACAGCTTGATCCGACCCGTTTGGCTTCCAATGTGGGTGAGTCGGCATCGTTATTATTGGCCTCGCAAGCCACGGCTGCACGGTTGCGTGCCGAAGTGAATGGTACAGCACTGCATTTTCCTGCCGAAGTCCTAAAAGATCCCGCATTGGTACGTGAAGAAACCGCATTGTATCAATCTCGTCGTTTTAATTTAGAGGAGTCTTTGGCGGGTTTGCAGCAGGCTTTGCTGTTGGTACAGCAAGAGCTGGGCATGACCGAACCATTGGTGGCCAAAGGTGCAGCCAGTGAAGTGGAAGTGTTACGCTTAAAACGCCAAGCCAATGAACTGCGGAATCAAATGAACGATGTCCGTAACCAATATTTGGTCAAAGCCCGTGAAGAATTGGCCAAAGCCAATACCGACATTGAAACGCAAGGACAAATTGTGAAGGGTAAGTCGGACAGCCTGAGCCGTACCGTCTTTAAGTCACCTGTACGCGGGATTGTCAAAGAAATTAATGTCATGACCTTAGGTGGGGTGGTGGCACAAAATGGCAAGCTGATGACTTTGGTACCGCTGGATGAAAAACTGCTGATCGAAGCGCGGATTTCACCACGAGATATTGCCTTTATTCACCCAGGTCAGGAAGCATTGGTTAAAGTCACCGCCTATGACTATTCCATTTATGGCGGACTCAAAGGTAAAGTCACGGTGATTTCACCCGACACCATTCGGGATGAGGTCAAGCAAGACCAGTTTTATTATCGGGTCTATATTCAAACCAACAGCGATAAACTGAACAATAAAGCAGGGCAGCAGTTTAGTATTACCCCAGGTATGGTGGCCACAGTGGATATTAAAACGGGTCAGAAAAGCGTGTTAGATTATCTGATTAAACCGTTTAATAAAGCGCAAGAGGCGTTAAGAGAGCGTTAAGATTTTGGTTTAAATCAGGTTTTTAGTAATACTTATTGGCTATTTTTTTAAGCTTTGAGGTTTGCTTAGTTTTTACCCGAGTGTTCGAAATTGCATTGAACTGCAAGCACAGTCTGTAATAGAAATGAACAATGAGCGCCACAGGCGCTCATTTTTATCTGCATTTGATATTGCTCAATACACCAAAGGCGCATCTAAAGAGTGTAGTTTGCACAGCCAAACCATTCAGGCTGTCACCGAAGAATTAGTCACACGCAGAAAGCAGTTTAAGAAAGCCAAACTCAAATGGCGTGTTAGCAACAAGAAGTCAGCAAGAAAATCACTTGGATTGATACCGTTTAAGAAAGTAGCGATCAAATACGCTGATGGATATGTTCAATATGATAAACATCAATTCAAGCTATGGGATAGCTATGGATTAAGCAAATATGCTGTTAGAACTGGTTCATTTGTTGAGGACAGCCGTGGGCGTTGGTACGTGTGCCTTGTGGTCGATTCATCGAATCAAGAAAAACCAACAGCAACCAAAGCCATAGGTATTGATCTAGGTTTAAAAGATACTGCAACCTGTTCTGATGGTACGGTTATTTCAAACCCCAAGTTCTATCGCCAATACGAAAAGAAATTAGGTATTGCTCAACGAGCAAGGAATAAAAAACGTGTACGTGCATTACACGCCAAGATTGCAAATTGCCGTAAAGACCATTTGCATAAGGCAAGTACATTACTTGTTAAAAATAATGCACTCATAATTGTAGGTAACTTAAGTGCCAAAAAGCTTGTAAAAACTAAAATGGCAAAGTCTGTTTTAGATACAGGGTTTTCAGCACTAAAAACAATGCTCAAGTATAAATGCGAGAACGCAGGGGTAATGTTTAAAGAAGTCAATGAAGCCTATACCACCCAAATCTGTTCGTGCTGCGGTGAGATCACCTCAAGTAGTCCGAGAAGTAGGACAGGTCTTGGAATAAGAGAATGGTCATGTGAGTGTGGTGTCACTCACGATAGGGACTTAAATAGTGCCATGAACATTCTTGCGCTTGGGCATAAGCGTCTAGCTGTAGGAATCACCTCCGTTTAAGGGAGGTGAGGATGTCAAGGCTGTTTTTGCAGTTAAAAGCTGCGGGAGAGACCGAAGAACAATGAGGTCTGATGCGCTTGATCAATTAAAGGGCTGTTTGAAACTTTGGATGGCAAAATCTTATGGGTCACCACCGCACTGCTACGCCAGTTGGCATTGATGTTATAACTCGCGCCAAGCGAAACGTGAGGAATCACCACGCTCTCTGGACGATATTGAGTGACACCTTTGGCCACTTCAGTATCTAAGGTACCATAATAATAATTCGCTCGATCATCCGATAACCACGTTGCGCCAATATTCGGAATGATGCTGAGTTGCGGGGTTAAGCGCCAAAAATATTGATAATTCAGTTTTGCGGCCGCCGTATCACTGGCATTACCGATATCGGTGAGCACTTGAGTCGAGAGGACACCGTATTGACCTTTCCACATTCATTCTAAGCCAGCATCTGCACTCATCTGCCGATCTTCAAGTTGTTCTCTGCTTAAATTGTGCTTGGCTAGTTTGGCACGATTCAAATCATTTACCTCTAAAACATCCAGATTGGCGCTTAAAATTGCACTGATGTTAAATGCCTGATCTTGATATAAATGCATACCACCATAACGGCGACTGGACTTGAGTCAAGAGTATCTGGCTGTACCTTGACGCAGAATCAACAAGGAAACCGAGGGATCACGGGGGTGTAATTCGATCACAGATTGGATGAAATCATATGAAGAATAGATTTTCTCAGACTGGACTGACCTTAATTGAGCTGATAATTACGATTGCCATTCTAAGTTTGCTGTTGATGATGGGGAGCAGTCTGAGACAGCGTTGATTATAGTGCAAAAGAGAGCTCGAAGAAGAGTTTAACGGATTGGTCTGAATGAGACTACTTGCACCACTTGGGTTTCGATCGGTGCAAGCGATAGGTGATCTAAACGAGTCGCAAACACAACAGCATATTTCAAAGTGCTCATGTATAAATACAAAACCACAGAAAAATATATTTGAGTATTTGTCTTGGTTTATATTTCAAGTTATAAATAGAGAAATAAATGTTATATTTTGTCACTATTTATTATATAATTGTGTGTATAATCACAAGGGTAGATATAACATAATTTCTAACTTGCTTAAAAAAGGGTACACGTCATGGCTAAAATTCCTTTAGAAAATTTGCATGAAATTGATGGTTATGTGGCAGCGGCACTGGTAGACAGTGAAAGTGGACTGGCACTTGCAGCACAGGGCAATGGTTCCATTGACCTAGAGTTTGCGGCAGCAGGCAATACAGAGGTACTTCGTGCAAAGCGCAAAGTGGCGAATTCATTAAATTTGAATGACTATATTGAAGATTTTTTGATTACGCTGGGTAAGCAATATCATTTAATCCGTCCATTGGACTCTAACGATGCTTTATTTTTATATTTAGTCTTAGACCGCAGCAAAGCCAATTTAGCGATGGCTCGACATGAGCTGAAACGCTTTGAAAAAGAATTAGATTTTTCTTAATACACAGAAGAAGGTTGTTGAGTTTCAACAACCTTCTTCGCTGTCTTTTTTGTATACAGGTGCTAAACGCATATGATTCCTTCTGTGTATATTTCGATATTTGGTTTGGGATTGTCCACTGTTACTGATTTAAAAAATGCCATTACCGCTAAATTGGCACAGAATTTTCAAGTGAATTGGACACATATTGCGGATAAAAAGCTACAAATTTTATTATTACATGAAGATTTCGCACATATGAGTCAACTTCAAGAAGATAACTCTAATTTGCGGATCTTAAAACTCAACAAAAATAAGCAATGGGCGGGTCAGATTGTCAATGATGTCCTATACTTGCCCTTATCTTCAACGCATGCTTTATCTACATGGTTAAGCCAATTTATTATGACCAGCGCTGTTGCCCCAGCCGTTGAAACAGCTGTTAAAGTACAGATGCCGCAACACAAGCTGAGTCATCACAGCATTTCTAAGGCATTTAACTGTATTTATCAGGATTATGCCAATCTCAATAAATTTATTATTCAAAGTAATGGGCAGGTATTGTCCTTTTTTGATATTCAAAGCAATGAATTTTATTCCAATACCCAACTCAATATTCATGAGATGACGGAATTGGAAGTGCTTCCCGCAGATTTAAATAGTATTGTACGGTTTAAAAAACAATTTAAAGCACGTGATTTAAAGCATGGTATTTGGCAATTTGTTTGGGATCATCTTGCGGATGATGTGCCAGAATTTCCTTTCGCATATCGGCTATCGACTTGGCCTCAGCCTTTACATCAGTCACAGCGAAATGTGCTATTAAAAATGTCGGCTTATTTTAGTCAGGGGCATACGGTGGACTATGTACAGCAACAGATGCAGGTCGGCACGCCGCTCATTCATCGTTATTTATTTGCTTGTCGTATTGCACAAATGTTGACAGAAATTCCAGTCGAGGAACATTCTACAACGCATCACTTGGCAACAGTATCTCCGCCTGCGCAGACTGGCGCAGTCCGTGGTTTTTTGAGTAAATTACGTAAAAAACTTGGCTTATAATGGAACGATAATGATTTTACAACAACATAAAATTGTGTTTGCGGGAACGATGGGGGCGGGGAAAAGTGAAGCCATCAAATCGTTATCGAGTATAGAGGTGTTGGCTACCGAAGCCATCAATACCGACACCGAAGCCAATAGCAAAATGTTCACTACCGTTGGCATCGATTATGGTGAATTGGTTTTAGAGGATGGTACCAAAGTCGGTTTATATGGAACTCCTGGGCAGGAGCGATTTGATTTTATTTGGAATATGATCTGCAAAGGTGCTTTGGGCATTATTATTTTAATTGATCATAGTATTGAACAACCGATTGAGCATTTAAATTTTTATTTAAATTCTTTTAAAGCCATGAGTGACAATATTGTGATTGGCATCACCCACCTTGACCAAAAAACAGCGCACACGACAGCCATTTATCGTGAATGGGAAGAACAGGGGGGGCATCAAGGTTTACCTTTATTTTTTATTGATGCACGTCAAAAAGACGATGTGTTATTGCTGGTTGAAGCATTAATTGCTCATGCCGAAGTTTATTTAGAGAGTTAAAATATGCACAGCAATGAACTCAAACGTACAGCACCAGATGAACTGATTGCTTTCTCACGTCAACATATGAATGCTGTTTTGAGCAATGTTTCAGGGGTGGATTTTGTCATGCTCTGTTCGGCAGATGGTTTTGAATTGGCTTCGGTCTATAAGAAAAACCGCAGCAATCTGGGTAAACTTGCAGCGGTCAGCAGTTCCATTTTGGCGATGGTACAGGCTTTTGTCAGTGAAATAGATTTACACGACTGTCAAAATATTACTTTAGATGCCGTCAATGGCAAAGCGATTCTAACGGCCATTCCGCATCCTGCATACCCTATGGTGATGGTGGTGTTAAGCTCTAAAGATGTGTTGCTGGGGCAGTTATTGTATTCAATCAAAAAAACAGTACAAAGTATTCAGCAACAACCCTTGCATGCTGTCGTGCATTCCTTAGTATAAGCCGATGAATACACCCTTCTTTTTTGAAAACCTCACTAAAGATTTAGAGAACTATCAACGTGCTATTGATGCACACTCTATAGTCGCGATTACCGATGCACGTGGCGTCATTACCCATGTCAATGATAAGTTTTGTGATATTTCCCAATATAGTTATGCCGAACTGATGGGGGGCACGCATAAAATTATTAACTCGGGCTACCACTCTCGACTTTTTTTCAAAAAATTATGGAAAACCATTGCGAGCGGGAACATTTGGCAAGGCGAAATTTGCAATCGTGCAAAAGATGGTTCTGTGTACTGGGTTGATACAACGATTGTCCCCTTAACCGACAGTACAGGGAGCTTAAAGTATTATATTTCTATCCGTACCGATATTACCCAACTGAAAAATGCCGAAGCTCAAGCACGTTATATGGCTTTGCATGATGAGTTGACTGGCCTGCCCAATCGACATTTCATGAAAGAATATTTAGCTGCCGTGATAGAAAGCAATGGCTTAAATCAGGCCTATGGCGCACTTTTGATGTTGGATTTGGATCATTTTAAAAATATTAATGATGCTTTTGGACATGATGTAGGGGATGATTTGCTGAAAGTGCTCTCTATTCGACTGAGCCAGCATATACATCCGCAAAATATGGTGGTGCGCTTAGGAGGGGATGAATTTTTAATTATCTTGTCAGAGCTTAGTTCTATTGAAGAGGATGCCCGCAGAGAAGTTAGAGATATCGCAGAATATATTCACAAGGAGTGCAGCCGTCCTTTTTTGTTAAATGGCAAACTTACGCATACCAGTGTCAGTATGGGAATTGCCATGTTTTGCAATAATACATTGCAAGCGCATGAATTACTTAAACATGCAGATATGGCACTTTATGAAGTGAAAAGAATGGGGCGAAATGACATCCTGTTTTTTGATGCGAGTATTGAACAACGGATTTTAGTTGAACAGAGCTTGCTGTCCGATTTTCGTCTGGCGCTGAAGCGCAATGAGCTGCAACTTTTTTATCAAGTATTGGTCGACGCCGAACAAAATATTAAAGGCTATGAAGCTTTATTAAGATGGCAGCACCCCGTACATGGTTTAATGCTGCCTGAGCGGTTTATGCATCTGATTGAAAAGACCGAGCTGATACATACAGTCGGGTATCAGGTTTTAGAACTTGCCTGTCAGCAATTGCTTGCTTGGCATCAACAGGATGAGGCATCGCATTGGGTGATTGCAGTCAATGTTAGTGCTGAACAATTTAAGAACCATCATTTTGAAAAAAATGTAGTTGAGATTATTGAAAAATATGCTGTAAACCCAGCACTCTTGCGTTTTGAGCTGACTGAAAGCATGTTTTATGCCGACCTTAACCAGTCCATTAAAACGATGCAAACTTTAATTGAGTTTGGCATTCAGTTTTCGATGGATGATTTTGGTACGGGGTATTCATCTCTCAGTTATCTTCGACTCTTGCCATTGGATCAATTAAAAATTGACCGTTCATTTATGGCGGGCATGCTGTCCAATCCTGAAGATCTAGCGGTGATTAAAACGATAATCGCGTTAGCTAAAATTTTAGGATTGACGGTTGTGGCTGAAGGTATAGAGTCTGAAGCGCAATTTTTGCTTTTAAAGGAAAGTGGTTGCTATCTGTTTCAAGGCTACTATTTTGGTTATCCGAGTAAATTTTAACTATATTAGGTTTCATCGTGGAACCCTTTTTTATTTTACTGTGCCGTTGAGCAAAGAGATCAAAATGCCAAGTAAATATCCTCAAAATGATGGGTGTTATTGGCTCATCATTCAAAGCATTATGATTTTTTAAGCTGAAAGCATTTAGGATATATGTATTTACTTTCAAGCGTTGCTGATCTTAAGGGGGAGTGTATAATGGATCAGAAGCCTATTTTTAGCATCCTTACTTTTTATAAAAAAACCTCAACATTGGCAAGAGTCACCGACATAAAATACACTAAATAATATAATTGGTAACTTAATAAACTCTATATATAACAGTTATATAGGGTTTTAATTTTGTGTGATGTAATTTAAGGTGGGGTGGGGTACTTTGATTTTTGGTCACTAATTTATTGTGATAATCAACAATAATAACCAACATACATATGCTTAATCTAAGGGTATTTTACTGAATGGTATAATTTATAATGAGAGGGGTGTTGCCTGGGGCTACGGTTTCTGTTTTGCCTTTTGGCGTAAGACGTACAAATATAAGCTTTCTACTTTTTCACGTGCCCATGGTGTGGTACGCAAGAATCGCAATGATGATTTAACACTTGGGTCTATGCAAAAACATCTAATTTCAATTTTACGACTCAAGCCTTCAAAGCCACCATAGTAATCTAGCAACTCATCCAAAATGTCAGCAAGTTTTTTGCCGTGTAAAGGGTCGTTGGGGGTGTTCATAATAGATCAATCGTATTTTGGGTGGCCATTATTATAACCTTGGCTAGTTGGAAAACTAGAGAGTTGGAATGTAGGTAATGATGGACTGAATAGCCACCAAAATTCTGGAGCACCCCCAGCCATCGAGTGAGGCATCATATATATGACTCGGTAATCCCATTTGTTGTGTAGGAAAGTTTTTTCTTAATGGGTCACCTTTTTATGGAAGTAGGTAAGAGGAAAGCTCTAAACCTTTATGGATCGCTTCAGTACTGTACTCAAAGGAAATTAATGGTTGACCTGTGATTGCTGTTGAGAAGACCAGTGTATCCTAAAGCCAATATTCACCCCATCCATTGTAGTAAATATTAAGTTTTTTGAGCATGGGTTTATTTTCTTTTGATACGTTGGCGAGCCGTATTGCTCTCATAGCGAAGAATGTCATCTACACTGTTTAAATGAGGTTTGAAGAGTTCCTCTAATTCTTTTAATCGGCCTAGTACCATGGCAACGCGTATTAAATTTTCAAATGAAACATTTCGACCAGCTTCCAGATTAGATACTGTATTCACACTAATACCAGCACGTGTAGCGACATCTGCCTGAGTCATTTCCAGATAAAGTCGTTCTTTACGAAGCCTCTCACATAATAAAGTAACAACTTCTTTAGGTTTTCTGAATCTTAAATCCATAATATTGGGTCTTATGTTTATATATGACTATTAAGCCACAAAATAATGGAGTTATAAAATGTGTTGGTTGATCGGTGAAAAGGTGCTTTATTGGCTGATTAGATCCTATTAGATTAAAGAAGTCTAATTAGACATTTACAATCTATAGCAATAAAGAATCATTGCTGAGTAATTAAAATGATGACCATCTCCAATGACCCTTGGCATTTTCCACGTACAGAACTAGCTAAACAAATTTTGGGCATGCTTGAAACTGGGCTAGCTAGTTCTCTTACTTTTTTGCCCCGCGCAGAATGGGAAAAAGAATTTTTACGAAAAGATATTGCGCCCCTAGCAGAACAGCTTGGATGGCGCGTTTTTTATTTCAGTTTTTTAGATGCAGGCCTGCATAGTGAGGGGGCAGTTTGTAAAAGCTCTTGATGAGTTTTCAAAACAAAATGGCTATCGTGCCTGCATTTGAATACTAATTTAGTGAGCGATGCATCAGTTGTTTTTTCTTTCTGATGCTATCTCATCTTGCTTTCAACCTAAATTAATCTTTGTTGCACTTCGTCTGAGAATCTAAGAATATAAAAAACCACCGCAAGAGGTGGTTTTCTTCAGACTCAAAACATAAAGATATTACTCTGGGACGTATATCATCCGGCCATCACTCATTTGATAAGTCACTCCGGCTTTACTGCCTTCTCCCTCACCCATTTTCCCGGTTGATTCGTACTGCCTGATTTCCTTGCCATTCTTGTATGAAATTTTCATATTGGCTTCACCAGGATTTTGGACCACAATCACCTTGTCTTGCGAAAATGGATTCAATGGGTTTTGCACCACCAGCATCATCAAAATCACGCATAACACTAAAAACAAATCAATGAGATTGACTACTGACAGCATTGGATCATCACTTTCATCCTGTTCCATAAAACGCATCAGCTATCTCCCTGCAATTTTGTCAACCGAGTCAGTTCATAGTGTCGTAATTCTTCCAGCAGCCAACGACGACGTACCACCAAGATATAAAAACAAATGGAGGCAGATATGAGGGATAAAATCACTGACGAAAAAGCCACAACCATGTTTTGTCCTACCTGTTCCGACTGACCACTCGACAGTGCCAATAGGGCAGGCCCCATTGGAATCATGGTGGCAATCAGACCAAGCATCGGCGCGGTACGTGACACAATCCGCAACCATTCCAGACGTTTAATGATCCACAGTTCGAGATCATCACTACTGATTGGTGTTGTTTGACGATCTGCATAACGCGCCAACATGGACTGATAACGTGTCGTGTTTCTCAGCCATGCTTCAGTGATAAAGCTGCCCAAAGCACATAAGGCAAAAATCAGCATTAGTAAGATCAACAACATCACAGGCCATAAAAATAATTTAGAGGCATGATAAATCAGACTTTCGAGTTGTAAAACTTGCATAACCGACCTTAGCGTTGACGTTGTTGATAGATTTGATGCGCTGCACCAAATCCTAAAATCGTGAATAAAAATAAAAGGCCATAGTGCATGACATCTTGTTGTGGCTCTTTTGGCTTTTGTACGGCTTCTAAGGTTTGACCTTTGACTTTGACCGTGTTTGATACCGTTTCAGGAAGCGACTGTATTTTGGCTACATCCATCTGAAAATCGGTCTTTTTCATCAGTTGTTGTGTTGCTGTCTCCTGTTCGACAGATACTGGCGTATTCAGCCCCACACCTTGATGACGCATCGCTGTTGATGCCGCTACATGCGCTGGCACTTGCGATGCGGATACAGAAGCCACATGCTGATCAGTGTTCCAGGTTTGTGTTTCTGCTTCTGTCGAGTTGAGCGGCATCTGATGCAACTGTGCTTGCATAAATGCATCCACACGACGCGATGAATCGACATGATCCAAGCGCTTACGTAAAGTGTGAATACGTTCTGCGATTTCAGCTTTGGTTTCTTGATCCGCCTGCCAGTAATCTTGATGAATGGCTTCAGCCATACGATTTAACATTTGCAGCTGTGCACTGGGATGATGCTTTTCAAACCATTCATTGACACCCAACTGACGTTTATCCTGTACATAAGTGTCATATAAATCATCCCATTGATCCTTCCGGACCACAGCCGGGTCTGCCACATTCCATCCATATAAATTGTTCGTGGCATTTAACACTTCTAAAGTACCTGCATAACCTTCTTGTTGCATGGCCTTAATCCAGGTCGGATTTAAATAACGCGTGCGCATTTCATCAGACAAATAGGAGTTTAATAAGGTCACTTGCGCTTTATTCTGGCGTAAATCAGTTATCAGTAATTCTGGTGAAGCACCTTGAACTTGACGTACAGCCAGCGATAAACCACCCAAATATTCAAAAGGGTGATCGGTTGATAAGACGCCCTGTACATTAGATGAGCGCGACATGATCGCCATTTCCACACCTTTCAGGTTTTCGGCAAACATGTTGACAGGCAGCTGTTCTCCCCATGTCTGTTCACCATAGGCATATTGCAATCGATTTAAAAACGTACTGGCCAGCTGCTGTTCCTGATCCCATTGATCATCTGTTAAAATTTGCTGACTAAAACCCGAACCATATTCTCCCGGAGCATTGCTGAAAATGCGTAGGCGCGATAAAGACTGAGCCTGTTCGGGGGAAATGTGTTGTGCAATAAGGGCCTTTTCCAGTTGCTGGCTATGCGTATAAATTGGGTTGTCTGCTTCATCCAGTTGGGCAAGTTTGGACATGGCTTGTGCCAACAAACGGATAAAACCATCAAACTGGTCCCTGTAGACACTCGTGGCCTGTACCACCACATCCACCCGTGGACGCTGCAATGCTTCACGTGGAATAATCTCCAGTTGTACCAGTTTACCCGCATCATTCCAGACCGGCTTTAAACCCAAGGCGGCAAGGACCTGACCTTCAGAGACACCCAAATGGCGAATCGTTTCAGAAGACCATAAACTCACTGCAATTTTGGCAGGATATTTATCCGGATGTTTTTGTTGATATTGTTGAATCATCTGGCCAAAGGTTTCACTGCCCATGCTATAGGCAGATGGAGTAGGAATTTTACCGGCTTCAAAAGCATATAAATTCCGTCCACTGATCGTTTCGGGTTGGCGAATCGGATCACCGCCTGAGCCAGGAACGATAAAGCCGCCATTTAATGCCGTTAACAGGCTGCTCAGTTCCATCTCTGCACTCAAACGTTGATAATTTTCCTGAGCCGTCGTGATCCATTTTTTTAACTTGGCATTTAACTTCATCTGTTCAATTTCAGTATCCTGATCCGGATTGGCCAACACATGCTGCTTTAAGAAACGAAATGGCAGCGACTGTTGAATCGCGGCAACATCACGATTAAAAATTTCCTTCGGGTCATATTTTAGGTCCTGAATAAAATCTGCACCTAACTGTTGTAGTACAATTATCAAACGCTGCTCATCTTCTGCAGCTTGCCCAAACTGGTGTAAGCCCATCGGCACGGCCTGTCCTGCCAAAGCATGCAGATGATCATGCAACTGTGCATAAAAGGCTGGGAAATCTGCCTGCATTTGTGATTCGGATAAGCTTAAATCCTGAGCAATCCCACTTTTCAGGGTTTGTTGGATCAGCCGGTTTTGCGTGTCCTGTTTCACCATGCCATCATTCAGCTGTACATATTGATGAATAAGATCATGCAAATCACGCAGTTCATCATATAGACCTGAAGGTGCCAACGCTGCCGTTTGATGGCTAATGGTCACCGCACGTCCACGACGTTTGGCTTGTATTGCCTCTGCAAGATTGTCCTGGACATAAGGATAAAAAATCGGTAAATCGCCTGCCGTCAGATAACTATAATCATCGACTGACAAACCCTTATCCTTGCCCGGCAACCATTCTTGTGTGCCATGTGTTCCTAAATGAATCAGGGCATTGGCATGCTGTTGCAGATATAGATATGTGGCCAGATACAACGGGTCTGGAACTGAATCTTGGCGATGGTAATCTTTTCCCGAGCTTGAACGAGGTGGCTGTGGCAGAAGCATCACCTTACCGTATTGCACGCGTGGAATCGCGAAATACCATTGTCCATTACGTTCGACTACGGCCCAGTGTTCTTGCAATCGTGCCAGAGTCGATGTTGTGGCGAGTTCTTGCTGACGGTCAGCAGGCAGTTGTGCCAGCCATGTCAGATAATCCTGGACTGGGAAATAGGCAAGCAGGTCCTGTGTGGCTAAATCTTTTAATTTTTCAGGTTGATTCAATCCTGCAAGGAGCTGTCTGGCATCGTGAATGATCTGTTGTTCACTCACCGTGTGGGTGTCATATCCGGCGTGTTGCAAGGCTGTCTGAATATTTTCCAGGCTTCGCGGAATATTCAAATTCGAGGCTGACAGATTTTGCTGCCCGTGCGGGTAGTTCCAAAACATCAGCGCAAGCTGCTTTTCTGCATTGGATAAATATTTCAGCCTGGCTTGTGCCTGGGTGCGCCGTAGTAAACTGCCAAGTTGCCTAGGCATCCAGCTTTCTTGACCATGCTCATGGATGGACAATACCGTCGGATCAGAAAACCCCCAGGTTTCCGGCAAACTTAAAAACACCGATGCCAGATGTGGTGGCACACCTGAGGTCGCGCTGTGCCAATCTTCCATGCTGCCATGAAAGGATAAGGCTTGAATCATGGGGGCATTGATTTTCTCAAGCTCTGCGACCAGTTGCTGACCATTTTGAATATGCGTCAAATTCACCATCGCCGTGATGGGCATGTCCTTAAAATATTCAGACAGTGTCGTTTTCGCTTTAGACTCACTCCACAACAGTACAACAGGCATCACGTGCTGCTGTTCAGTCAGCTCAATCAACTCATCAAGACGTGCTGTGGTTAAATTGGTTAGATTGCTTGGATGCATCACATACACCACACGTGTCTGTGCTTGAGTATGCTGTGTCTGATAGCTGTCATACCATGCCTGATAGGCTTTCACGCTGTCAAAAATCTGCTCGGCTTTGGAATGATAAATGGCGATGTCCGGCATTTTTTCAGCCTTTAAAGCCTTTTTTTCCCCGGTCGTGATCCAGCGCTGCAGGGATATAAATAATTGCTTAAAGTTGTTCATGCCACCACTCGCATATAAGTCAAGCAGTTTAAAACCGTACAGCATTGGAACTTTGTGAAACTTGGGTGCTCCACCGCCTACAATCATATAAGGACGCTTCTGCTGTTCAAGTCTTGCAAGTGCAGCGTCCTCGACCTGCTTACGGTCTGGTGGCCGAGGTACGTCTAAAATCACCATTTCGGCTTGCTGAATGGCCGACTCAAGCTGTTCCATTTTTTGCTCAACATTCATATGCTGAAGCTGGACACCTTGTTGTGCTGCCAGCGCTTTTAATTTTTCATACTTCTGTGCACTGACAAAATCATTATGCAGAATTAAAAGCTGTGTCTGTGCTGACTGCTGTGCCATGGCCGCTGTACTGAATCCTGCCCATAGACAGATCAGGCAAAAACAGAATTTCCCTAGAGAATACCCACGGAGTTGACCTGCGAGTAAATGCTGAAAGATCACCATGCTTAAAATCTCGCATTCAGGCCGAGGAAGTAGCGACGACCAGCATCGGTAGAACTGTGTAATTGATCAGGATCGAAACCGGTTTTCTCATCGGTAAAGTTTTCGATCCCTGCTTGTAGCTTGAGTTGATGGGTCAGCTGATAATCAGCATAGAGATGCCATAAGCTATAGCCTTTGCTATAAGGCTGATCCGCCGCCTGGAATTGGCGACTGCGGTAATGGTGACGTAACCGTGTGCTGAACTGGTCTGTGGCTTGCCAATTTAATGAAGTATTCCATTGATGCTTAGCGCGATCCGGCAAAGGCTGTTTACTGCTTTGATCTTGTGCATCTAGATAGGTGTAATTGGTTTCAAGATGCCATGCTGGTTCAAACTGGTAGGCCGCACGCCATTCCAGGCCTTGCAACCGGGCCTGAGCAATATTGACATAATCCAGACAGACCTTGCCCGCCACATCACAACGCGTGCGCCGTGCAGTTTCAATCAAGTCATCGACATCGTTTTGGAACCAGCCAAGTGAACTCTCAAACTCGCCATGATGAAAATGCAGTCCGATTTCATAAGCGGTGTTGGTTTCTGGCTGCAAGTCAGGATTGCCACGAATGATGCCACGTCCGCCCATTGCTGCATGCGACTCGAACTCAGCTGAAAGCTGTTTCAGTGTGGGGGCTTTAAACCCCCGGCCGATGCCGGATTTTAGGGTCCACTGTTCAGTTAAATCCAATGCGGCACTCAGTTTCGGGCTGAGTTCCCAACCAAATTTTTCATGCTCATCCCCACGCAAGCCCATACCTATTTTGAGGGGGTCACTGACTTGCCATGTGTCTTGCAGATAAATACCGTAATGCGTTGCACGATCTTTGTGTTGCTGATTCACGGTGGGGTCTTTTAACTGTTCGGAACGCAGTTCATTGCCGACAATAAACTGATGCTTGCCCTGTTCAAATTGCAACTGCATACTGGCAATTTGATCCGTCAGTTGCTGTGGTGAGGTCGTGTCTCCGCCATCGCTACGCCGGCTGTCACGTTTAAAGTCCGTTTGATACAGTTGTACAGTGCTTTTGCCCCAGTCCCATTCACCTAAATGCTTCAACCCGACACGACGACGCTCAATATCATCATTAACCTGATAATACTGACCGCGTGTTCCACTGCGCAGATCTTGACGCTGTTCTTCAGCATAGTCCGTAAAAATTTCTATCTGCTGTGCAGGGTTTAATTGCCAGAATAGTCCCACATGGGCTTGGGAATTTTTTTGCTGGTCTTGTAGATATACTTGATGCTGTGCAGGATCATGCAAAGCATCGCGCTGACGGTATTCGCCCCAAAGACTGATGCCTAAACGGTCTTGAATCAGTGGCCCTGCAAGGTAAGCACTACTTTTAAACAGATCACCTCCCAAGTCGCTTTCATTCCATACCGACTGCAGACTTGCTGAACCTTGCCATTCATCAAGCGGTTTTCGAGTAATTACATTGACCACCCCGCCCAAAGCTTCAGAGCCATACAATGACGACATGGGGCCTCGCACCACTTCGACTTGCTGGATTACCTCAGCGGGAATCCAGTTGAGTTCGGCATCCGAATGGGCCACCGCAGACGAAGATGAATTAATGCGCTGACCATCGACCAGATAAAGGGTATGTTCTGGATTCATACCGCGAATAGAAATACCTTTTCGATTTAAGCCGAGTCCTTGACTTTGAATCCCGACTCGGTCGTCCAATGCATCCGATAGATCTCGTACAAAACGATTTCTAAGGCTATTGCCATCAACGACATCAATACTTGCAAGTGCTTCATGGATATTTTCTGGTTGGGCCGATGCCGTAACCACAATGGTGTTCATACTGTGAATGGGATGCTCCGCTGCTACATCTTCAGCGGCAAAGGTGCTGTGTTGAACACATAACAGTCCGGCACCTAAAATAAAAATACGCATATTGTCTTATTGGGTTTTCATCTATTTCCACAAAATGTTATGTTATAACATAATAAAATGTAAATGATTTTATACGCTTTTCTGCATTCATGGTCAAAATGGATACAATTGTTAGAAGTAAAGGACTTTGTTGCACAAACAAAGGCACTGTTGTACATAACAACGAAGGGTAAGCTAAAGGGGTGGCCTATAAATCCCTTCGACGGCCTAATGCCAGTCAGTTAAGAGATTGATTGGCATTTTTTTGGATATTTCTGTGGTTTTCCTTTCACAACTCGTGGGTAGTTTCTACTTCTTCTTTCCGGTAAAACATACCTTTTAGATTTTTCCATCAAACTTTCTAGATGTTTAGGCAAATTGCCTGCGGAGGCCAAAGAATCAAATCTCAATAGGTTAAGGATAGCAATAGAGGTAATATGAAAGCTCATTCTCAAAGGACTGACTTTTGCACGTTGAGCCATATATAGCTAAATACCAAATAAATTATCACAATGTTTTTGAATAATTCATCAATGTCTTTTATTCGCAAATTATTTTTAAACCAGAAAATGGTAGTTATGAAATCGAGGATGCTCTTTTCAAAGAATGGATTATGGATGAAGCATAATTTTGAAAACTCACTTGGATAAAAATAATACTTTACTACTATAATAAGTATATAATAGGAAAAACTGCCTATACTTTACTATTTAAATAGAATTATGAATGATTTTTGTTCTATCCAAATATTTCTGAATAATCAATGGATCGATTGTGCCACTATTGAAGTAATAGGTGAAAAAGCTAAAGGTTGGAAAGCTAGCTGCGGAACATATTATTCAATGGATTATGTAATTGAACATATGGGGTTACGAGATGGTCATGCTGTTTCAAACCATTATCCGATTAATTTAGAAAGCAATATTGAGCCTACGTGGCCAGCTTTTCTAATTGATCTATTACCTCAAGGATATGGTCGAAAAGAATTATTAAAAAAACTTGGCCGCCCTGAGTATGAAGAAGAGTCAGCAGATTGGCCATTGCTTAAAGTAGGAGCGAGCAATCCTATCTTAAAGTGAAAGAGGACTCCACCCGACAGTCAGGGTGGAGGTGAATTTCACGGTTTTAACCTTGTTGGTTTTGAATGTATTTTTTAATAATGTCCAAAGGCGCACCACCACACGACCCTGCA
>NZ_VOYN01000054.1:0-21923 GCF_013420275.1 Acinetobacter sp. YH01020 | reverse complement strand
ATGAAATACGGTATTCTGATGTGACAAAACCTGAATCCTTTATAGTTGAAGTCTTTGTTAGCACTTACATTTTAACTATTTTGGACTCAGGTTTTTTATTTAAGTCAAACTATGGGACAGCAGTGGCGTTAAGCCTCTTTTTTTATTTAAAACTCATTAATTAAATAAATTTAATCTTTATTTAATATAAATTAACAAATGGAAATTATTCTTGATAAGTCTAGAAATAATATGAAAATTCAATTAAATTGTTCGTGAAATAATATAAATAGTTAAAATGCAGAGGGCAAAATGTTTGAAGTTTCCTATTTGGGTAAAACATTCAACGTTAATTCTTTTACCGGTACGGTTATTGATACAAATAAACAATTAGAAACGAAAGTCTCTGGTAGTGGTGGTGGGGGTGCGGTATATCAAGGTAGTGGAGCAATTGCACCTGTAAGTATTTCATCTTCGACTACTGTACATGATAACTTCTTTTTAATTGATCCGAATGGCAAAGAAATCTCAGTGAAATTATCTAACTGGGATCTTTCCTTGCGTACGGGTCATACGGTACAAGTAATTTGGGTTGTTCCTCAAAAAGCGAGCAGTGGTCCTTATGTAACAGTACATAATCAAAATTTGGGTGATGTAAATTGGAATGATACAGCACTTAAAACTGTTGTAGGCTCAGCATTAGGTAAACACATTTTAATTGGGCTCGCAATTAGTACTGTAGTGAGTTATTTGGCCTCAAGTTTTGGTTTGTTTCTTTTAGGTTTTATCGCTACAGTAATTTATTTTTTCTACCGTAGAAGTGTTTTTGCTAAAGATCTGAAACAACAAATTCAAAATCATTGTTTATAATCTGAGTGGAAATTATGGTTTATACGACCCTAGAGTTAACTTGATTAGAATGTAAATATTAGGTTGTTGAATTTATAAAAATTTAAAAATCAAATAAAGCCACCATATTAGGTGGCTTTATTTCTATTACTGATCTTTAGATTAGAGCGAATTTAACTGTTTAGACCCAATCCAATGCTTTGAAAACTGATAAGCAGCACGCCCTGAACGTTGCCCACGACCTTGACACCAACGTAGTGCCTCAGCACGCGCTTCATCTGTCCATGGCATCTCGGCTTTAGCCAAATAATGTTCAACAATTTCTAAATATAAATTTTGATCCATTGGGTAAAACGACAGCCACATCCCAAAGCGGTCAGAAAGAGATATTTTTTCTTCGATCGCTTCTTGTGGATGGAGCTCAGTATATTGAGGCACATCTACCTTGGTTACAGGTGTGTTTTCATGCATGAATTCAGGCAATAAATGACGACGGTTACTGGTAGCATAAATAATAAAATTACTCGAACCTGATTGTAATGAACCATCCAAAACACTTTTTAAGCTGCGATAGTTTTCATCTTCAGTATTGAATGCCAAATCATCACAATATACGATAAATTTTTCAGGGCGATGTTCAATCAACTTTTGGATTTCTGGCAAATCAGATAAATCATCACGCTCAATTTCAATTAAACGTAAACCTTGGTCTGCATAATGGGTGAGCAGAGCACGGACGATGGATGATTTACCTGTACCACGAGAGCCAGTGAGTAAAACATCATTGGCAGGTAAGCCATTTAAAAACTGTAAAGTGTTTTGAATCACTTTTTCTTTTTGACGCTCAATTCCTTTTAAATCTTCTAAATACATGACTTTGGGCTGTTGAATGGCTTTAAGCTGTTTATCTTGCCATTTAAAAGCGATACTCGAAAAATCGGGTGCTTGTTTAAGCTCAGGCAAACTGTGCTGTAGTTGTAAGAGTACAGTAGATAGTGATTGAAGGATGTTGTCAGGTAAATCAATTGTAGCCATGATAAGTCAGCTTGTCGTGTCTTGTTGTTGGTTAGTATATGACAGCAGTGTACATCAATAATGCAGTTATAATCGCCTAAATATGTCAAAGTTAAATGATTGTTCTGGCAGATCAGCGCTATTCGAACAACCAAAAAGTTGTTATAAATCTAGCCGAGTGAACAGTTTAAAATGTGCTGAGGGATAGTCATGTTGTTTACAGGGTTTTCAAAAAGTATTAATCCACATCAGGCATATCGGATAAAAAAATTAAAGCGTCAGCTTGACCGTGCTGAGTGTTATGAAGAATGGAAAGATATCGCACTTAAAATAGATGAAGAATCGGGTGCGCAAGAATGGAAATTCGATAATAGTTCACCGTATTTTGATGCAGAAATTATTACTCATCGTTTAGGGTTACTGAGACGATATCGTGGTCAGAAACGTACCCGAGATTTGATGTACATTTTAAGTGAAGGTTTAACTTATGATGTGGGCAATATTGCTCATCCTTTACTGTTTACAGAAGCCTACGTCGGCACCAAAAAAATTATTGAAGACTATGTTGATGAGGTGAGTCAAAGTTTGGCTTTTATCGCATCCGAAGAATGCGTTTGTCTCAATGCCGCACAAAAAATTGAATTTTTTGAACAAAGCCAAAAAGCCTATGGTCAACCTGTTTTGATGTTTTCAGGCGGGTCAACTTTAGGTTTGTTTCATACCGGTGTATGTAAAGCACTGATGGAACAAGATTTAATGCCAAAAGTTCTGTCTGGTTCCAGTGCTGGCGCCATTATGACCGGGATGTTGGGTGTATCTAAACCGTCAGAATTTACCAATTTATTAAACGGACAAAACTTCTTTAGTGAGGCATTTCACTTCCGTAAATTGACTGAATTAGTGCAGGGTAATGGCGGTTTGGCAGATGTAAAATATCTGAAAAAGTTTTTGGTTGAAAACTTAGGTGACTTAACTTTTGCCGAAGCATATAAGCAATCAGGTCTACATATCAATGTGGCAGTTGCGCCTTATGATGCATCACAAGATGCAAGAATTATGAATGCGTATACCTCCCCCGATTTGTTGGTATGGAGTGCGGTGTTGGCATCTTGTGCAGTGCCTATTCTATTTCCACCGGTACGACTGACCAGTAAGCGTTATGACGGGCAATTTACGCCATATATGTCGGCTACACGTTGGGTGGATGGTAGTGTGCGCAGTGATTTCCCACAGGAGAAAATGGCACGTCTATATAATATTAATTATAGTATCGCCAGTCAGGTCAATCCGCATATTGTGCCGTTTATGCAGGATGATGCTTCACGCTTTCGTAAAAGCATGTTGAGTTGGCCTGAGCGGATCGTTCGTCGTCAAGGTAAGGTGATTAGTAAAGGGGTGATGGATTTTGCCCGTGAGCGAGCAGGAAGTATTCCACCGGTAAGACGGTTGCTTGATCATGGTTATGGCGTGGTGGATCAGCGTTACTATGGTGATGTCAATATTGTGGGGAAATATGGCTTAAGACACTATAGTTATATGTTGCAAAATCCTCGACCCTACCTGTTTAAAGTATTGCAGCGTGAAGGTGAAAGAGCCACTTGGCCGAAGATTTCATTAATCGAAACGCAAGCTCGCATCGGTAAGACCATTCAGCATTGTTTGGAATTATTAAATTATCAAAATGCACCCAATCAACGCCATGCAGAATTTATTGCGGTTTAAATCCACAGATTTAACGCAAATCATTTATGAGCCAAAAACCAAATCCAAAAGTTTGGTTTTTGGCCGTCGTCTATATCAATTTCAATTCAATCAACAACTTTATTGGCTCAAGGCGCAAGTCAGAGAGATTAGTCCTGAACATACAGCCAATTTTGGTCATGAAATTGAGCTGTACCGCCTATTCAATCTACCGTCTACACAAAACAGCCTCACGTTACCTTTTCAAGTGATAAAACAGTCGCATCTCAGTATTCAGCAAGAGCCTATTGATCACTTATTAATACTGCCCAATGCTGAGCCTTGGTTCTTACAGCCTGTATCGAATTTGAGCATTGAGCAGGTGAGGCAAGTGCTATGGCAAGCAATCGATGTGGTTGAACGATTAAGCTTGCACGGTTGGATACATGCAGATTTAAAACAAGAGCATTTTGTGAATTGGCAAGGGCAGTGCAGACTCATCGACTTTGAGCAAGCGCTCCCGTTGGCTGTTGACCAGCAAAATGCCTTAACTGCGACACCACGTTATATGGCTCCAGAACTTTTCCATGGACAAGCAAAATCTTTGCACAGTGATATCTATGCGCTGGGGATTATTTTCTTGGAATGGCTGACATCACAGCGTTTAGAGGCGAAAAACTATCAAGATTGGGCCTATTTACATTGCCAACGCTTAAAGCTTGATCTGCCAATGCAATATCAAGGGTTTAGTCAGCTATTGCAACACATGTTGATGAAGCAAAAAAATGACAGATTGGTGGATTTTTATCGCTTAAAAAGCGACTTAGTTGCTGAATTTGCTTAAGAAAAATACAAAAAAAACACTATTGTTTTTTATTTAAACAAACAAGATGCTTTTTTATAAAAAAGGCTTGTCATGTAGGGGTGATCTCTATAATATACACAGCCATCGGGGACGTGGCGAAATTGGTAGACGCACTGGATTTAGGTTCCAGCGCCGCGAGGTGTGAGAGTTCGAGTCTCTCCGTCCCCACCACTGAATTACTAAACATGAGTTTGGTAATGAAGGTCACAGAGGATTGGTGTAATGGTAGCATGACGGTCTCCAAAACCGTTCGTCAAGGTTCGAATCCTTGATCCTCTGCCAAGTTTTAAAAAGTCTGACATTGTCAGCAACCCTGTTGGGGATGTGGCGAAATTGGTAGACGCACTGGATTTAGGTTCCAGCGCCGCGAGGTGTGAGAGTTCGAGTCTCTCCGTCCCCACCACTTAATTTATTAAGTTGCCAAATAAACAGGTTTTTAAAACAAATTAAAGTCTGACATTGTCAGCACCCGAGTTGGGGACGTGGCGAAATTGGTAGACGCACTGGATTTAGGTTCCAGCGCCGTGAGGTGTGAGAGTTCGAGTCTCTCCGTCCCCACCATTAGATTAAGCAAGGTTTTATACCTTGCTTTTTTGTTTTTGAAAACATAATCTAATGAAAGATAATGAACCAAGAGATACAGCAAGATGTCTAATCTTGCTTTTTGATTGTCTAAAATTTCTCTCGTTAAAATGAGTCAGTAAAACAAACGTGAAAAAAAGCCCGAATATACGGGCAAATTTTGAAATGCGGATTCGAATCAATCGAATTAAATCATTTATTTCTAATCGTTCGAATAAATTATAAAGAAGATTATGCCTTTAAATGATCTTCAAACTCTTCACCGAGCTGCATGGCCAAAGCATTACCAGACAAATCTACAGTCACTAGACCATATTCTTTTTTAAAACTGAATGTAAATCCACGATTATCTGCCAGTGTACGAACAGAATATCCTAACTTTTCTAACCAAAGACGGAAGGCAACTAAATTTTTTGCTTTAACCACTTTTTTCACGAGCGAACTCCTTATCAATCATTAAAATATTAAATAGGGGTGTCAAAATATTTTTTAAAGGGGAAATGGAAAACTTTTATTTAAAATATGAAATTTTGATGGATAAATAAACAGATTATCGACTTGTAAACTGTATAAATTCATTTAAATTGCTGTTTTATAACAAGCTAAACTTAATGTAAGTAAATATAACGTATTTTAAAAATTTGGTTTTTAACTGCGGGCTTAAAATATGTCCTATGTGCATAGAGAAGCTGTGCGCAAAATAAACGATTGCTTGGCTTAGAATGCACAGCCGTTTGGGTATGCAGTTGTTGTGGATTGCAAAAAGCGACTTGTTCAAAGCCAAACTGGCTGGATAGGTGAGCTTGCAATGCTATTTCTCATCAAGATTTATCGAAAAGCTTTTATACTATGTTCTATTGGTATAAGTAGATTGAACGCATGCAAAACATTGAGCACGATGTCAAAGCAAAAATTGAACAGATGCAACAAGCGGGGCAGACGCCTGTTGCGGTGATGCTTGGACATGAAGATTGGTTGGTCTTTTCGGAGCAATCCAAAGTGGCATATACACCATTTGGCAGTGCACGACGTTATCAGCCTGCATTAGGTGGCTTATTGATGGTGCGTATCGATGAAATGCAAGCGGTTCGAGTTGTGACTCAAGCTGAATTGGATGAATTTGCTGCCACCAATCAAATTTTATAAATATAAAATGATGAATCGGCCCGAAACATTCATCACAAATAAAACAGTATATTTGTGATGAAATTTAAAATGCTTATACCTCTCAATCCAATTAAAAATTGTCTTTAAGTTCTCTTAAGCGCTGAAACGCTTCAACACTTTCTGCACGTAAAAATGGATTGGTTTCTAGTTCTAATTCAATGCTGCTTGGCAAAGTACATTTCCCGAGCATGCGTAGGGATTCAACCTCATCAAACCGCTGTTGTATGGCAAGGTTGTCAGGTTCAACATGCCGCGCAAACTGCGCATTCGATAGGGTGTATTCGTGAGTACAATACACTTGAGTTTCAGCAGGGAATGCGGCTATACGGTTCAAGGAATCGTACATTTGTTGAAAGGTGCCTTCAAATACACGTCCACAGCCCATAGCAAATAATACATCGCCACAGAAAAGTGTATGAATGTCATCGATAAAATATACGATATGACCGAGGGTGTGGCCGGGCGTTGCTGTTATTTCAACTTCAAGACCATGAAATTCAAAACGGTCATTATGATCGAGAGGATAATTCACCCATGGAATACGGCTCAATTCTGCACGGGGACCGTAAACAGCAATGTTTTTATCCTGAATAAGTTCTGGTACGCCACCGACGTGATCTTTATGCCAATGCGTTAGCCAAATTTGCGTAAGATTGAGTTGATGTTCCTGACAATAGCGCTCGACCAAGGCAGCTTCAGTAGGATCTACTGCAATGACATCATGGCTTTCGGTGTGTTCAAGCAGCCAAATATAATTTTGCAGTGAATTTTTGACATCCAATGTATGTATTTTAAACGTCATATCCATTCATTCAATATTTTAAATTAAGTTAAAGTTAGCATGAAAATGCTCAAAACGGATGATTATCGATTTTCAGCCCTAGATAAACGACAGAGTTCATAGCGCTATTTTAGTCTGGTGTCTCGTCTACAGATACAGGATTACCAATGGTATAAAAATGCCCACCAGCAACATGGTGCAGACTTTTCCATTCATCTGCTACTTCATGATAATACCAATGTCCGTTACGGAAGACGCGGTCGTCTGCATAGGCAGCAATGACTTCGCCAATAAACAGATCGTGCGCTTGTTGATTGTGCGGCTCAGGAATAAGTTTGCACAGTAGCCAAGCAGCACAACCTTCAACCACAGGAATATCTGAGTGATTAAATTGAAATAATTCCACGCCACATTGGCGTAATTTTTCTGGCGCATCACGTTGGCTCATCATGCCAAGTGCATAGACCAGTTTGAGTTGTTTCAGTGTTGGCACTTGTAAGGCGAAATAACCTGAATTTTCAATAATTTCACGTGTTTTAGTTGATTTATCCAGTACTACTGTCACTTTTGCAGGATTGAACTCTAAGGCGCATGCCCATGCTGCAGTCATGACACCAGTATGGGTTTGGTCTTTAGCAGAGACGAGCACAGTCGGCCCATGATTTAAAAGTCGGTATGATTTTTCTAAAGGAACAGGGTGAATATGCGTTTTCAAAATTGTGCCTATATTTAAGTTCATCTAAAACTTAGATGTTTTATTAAAAAGTGTTGCTACATAGCATATAACGCATGAAATATTTTCAAAAGCCTTTAATATAAATCACTAAATCAGGAGTTCTATCAATGAAAATGTATCAAGTTGACGCATTTACCCAAGTGTTATTTAAAGGCAACCCAGCGGCGGTTTTGGTGTTAGATGAATGGTTAGATGAACACTTGATGCAACAGATTGCTTTGGAAAATAATCTGTCTGAAACTGCATTTGTGAAAAAAATTGACAGCAGCAATTTTGAAATTCGTTGGTTTACACCGACCACTGAAGTGGATTTTTGTGGACATGCGACATTGGCCAGCAGTTATGTGCTTTTTGAGTTTTATACTGTAGAAAAAAACATCCAATTTCATGTCAAAAATCTCGGTATTTTTAGCGTAAATAAAGCTGAAGATGGAAAAATTCTGATGAATTTCCCTGTGCGTCGGACACAGGTCGTGAGCGAATATCCTGAAGAGCTACGTCTAGGGTTGAGTCAACCTTTTAAGCAGGTTTATCTAAATGCGCAGGCGTATATCGTGGAATACGAAACGGCTCAACAGGTTTTGGATGAACAACCGAATTTTGAAATTTTAAAACGACTCGGCAAAATCCGCACCGCAATTACAGCGCCGGGTACGATTACTGATGTTGCAATCACTGCGGCAGCCCAGCAATATGACTGCATTTCACGCTATTTTGCACCGGGTAATGGCATCAATGAAGATCCTGTTACGGGTTCTATTCATACCGGAATCGTGCCTATTTGGGCAGAACTTCTACACAAGCGTCAGATCTTGGCGTATCAAGCATCAAGCCGTGGTGGTGAGTTACATTGTCAAATGCTCGAAAATGACCGTATAGAAATCTCAGGCTATGCTTGTTTATATATGCAGTCTGACATTTATATCTGAACATAAATCAAATACATGCTGTCTCATTCTGCAGCATGTATTTAATAAAAAGTAACTATTAATCCAGAAAAGCTCAGCATAAAATCAAAACCAATCTGATCGACAGCACTGCGCTGATCGATGCTAAATATAAAGGACACTTGAATTACATGCGTATTAAACATTTAACGCTTTCACTTTTTTTTGCAGGTTTAAGTACAAGCCTCTTTGCTCAACCTGTATTGGTTAAAACTGAACAAGCCATTGAAGAATATAAATTAGACAACGGTTTTCGTGTGGTTTTGGCGCAAAACGATAAAGAAAGCAAAGTGTTTATGAATACGGTGTATTTCACGGGTTCATTAAATGACCCTGCGGGCAAAGGTGGTTTGGCACATTTGCTTGAACATTTAGCTTTTAAAGGCACTGAAAATGTCAAAGGTGATGAATTTCAGCGTCGCTTAGATCAATTCACGCTGATGACCAATGCAAGTACAGATTATTATTCAACGAAATATACCAATGTGATTCGTCCTGAACAAAGTTCAATCGATCAAGTTTTGCATTTAGAAGCAGAACGGATGGATAAATTGGTACTTCAGGAAAAGTTTGTACCAACAGAAATTGATATCGTTAAGCGTGAACGTGAAATTCGTTTAGATCAGCCATTTTCCGTCTTAATCGACCAAGTTTTAAAAGAAGCTTATGGCAATCAATCTTTAGGTCGTTTACCGATTGGTGATTTGAAAGAGCTTCAATCGATCAATATGAACGAATTAAATCAGTTTTATCGTCGTTGGTATGCGCCAAATAATGCAGTAATGGTGATTTCTGGTAAATTCGATAAAGCGGCTGTATTAAAACAAATTGATCAACAATTTAGCCCAATTGCCGCACGTCAAATTCCTGAACAGGCCAAAGTGCCTAAATTAGATGGAACGAAATTAAAGCAACGCGAATTTACCGTTCATAAGGGCAGTGACTTTGGCAAATTTAATATTTATTTAAATGGTGCAGTCGAACCAATTAAAACTGCTTTGGCTGTATCTCCAACTTTGTATACCTTACAGCCAAGTGGGCATTTGTACCAAAGCATGGTGGAAACAGGGACAGCAACCGCAGTTCAATCCACCACATGGTTAGATAAAGATTTTAATTTGGTGTTTATGGGGGCGATATATGGCCCAAGTCATGATGCAAACAAAGTGGCAACCAGTCTTGCACAAGGTGTGGAGCAAACTAAAGCATTTAATGATGTCGAGCTAAACCGTGTTAAAAGCCTGACTCGAAATATGGCTGACAATGTCAAAAATAGCGCAACAGCACTTGGCGAGCGTCTTAGTTCTTATACTGTGGCTTATAACGGGGACTGGTCTCAATATTTCCGAGACTTAGATAAAGTACAAAAGCTGAGTGTAAGCGACGTGAATCAAGTGTATAAGGATTTTCTAAAGCCTGAATACCGTGTGACAGGAAATATTCTACCAACACCTGAAGACCAGAAGAAAGCACAGCAACAGGCTGCGTCGAAACCTGCTGAAACTTTAGATCAGCAAGCGCCTGCAGAAGAGCCATTGAAAGATGCGAGTGTTTATCGTGCTGAAGTGAAGCAATATGTTGCAGAGTCTAAGCAATATTTAAATCAGAAAGAAAAGCAGATTCAGCGCGCTAAATTTAAAAACGGCATTCAGTATGCGTTGTTTCCAACTAAAACCCGTGATGACAAAACCTATGCCACGATTGCTTTGGATTTTGGTACAGCGCAAAGCTTAATGAATAAAGGTGAATTGCTAGATTTGACAGCTTATCTCATGTTCCGTGCATCTAAAGATCAAAGTTTGCAGCAAATTGCCGATAAAATTATTGATGTTGGTGGTGGTGCAACGGTCAGTGCAAAAGATAATGGCCTGATGATTCAAGTGGTTGCTCGCAAAGAAAAATTTGCTGACTTTTTGCAATATGTCATTGATGTTATTAAAGCGCCAGCATTTGAACAATCACAATTTGATTTAATCAAAGCGCAAAGTTTGTCGAGTTTGGATCGACCTTATACAGAGCCGGATACCGTTGCAGCAATGACTCTGTCGCGTATTGTCGAGATCTATCAACCGGGGGATATTCGTTATCACTTCGAACCGGAACTTACGAAAAAACAAATTGAGTCGGCTACACGTGATCAAGTGCAGCAGTTACATCAAAAATTCTTTAAAACACAGCATGCACAAATTGCGGTAACAGGTGATTTTGATACCAAGCAAATAGAAAAAATTCTGAAAAAAGAATTTGCAGATTGGAAAACCAGCGAACCTTATCAACGCTTAGAGTCTACATTTACAGCGTATCCTGCACAGAAAGTGCATGCATTGTCTGAACAGCGTGAGTTTGGTAGTTACCAAGCCATTATGACTCTACCTGTAGGTATAGAGCATACCGATTCTCCTGCGTTACAAGTATTACGCCACATACTCGGTGATTCACAGTTGTCTTCACGTCTAGCTCAAGAGTTACGTGAAAAGAATGCACTGGTTTATGGTTTTAGTGCAGACATTAATTTTGATGAATGGGTGAATTCAGGTGTACTGAGTATTGATGCAAACTACACTGCGGGTAAATCAGCACAAGTTTCTCAGTCTGTTCATAAAGTGTTGCAAAACTTATTGAAAAATGGTGTGACGGAACAGGAAGTAGAAGCAGCCAAAGCCAGTATTTTGAAAAAGCGTTTAACTGCACTTGAAGATGACCGTCGCATTCATAGCATGTTGATTCCACAGTTAGAAAAAGGTCGTGATTTAAACTATCGTGAAAAACGTGATCAACGCATTGCTGCTTTGACCAAGGCGGATGTTGATGCTGTCATTAAAAAATATATTCAACCTGAACATTTGGTTGAGGTGATGGCTGACCAATATGGTCAAGCTGTAAAATCTACTCAAAAATAAACTTAATAAAAAAATCCTCCATCTGGAGGATTTTTTTGAGCTACATAGTATGACTTGATTGCAAGATTATCTTAACGAACTTATAGACGGTAGAACTGACGGGCATTTTGTTGGAAGACTAAAGTCAGTGCATCATGATCATAACTAGCGACCGCATCTGAAAAGGCGTCAATAATATTCACCAAGGATGCACTCACACTATCCATCGGGAAGTTAGAGCCAAACATCACACGGTATTTCCCAAAGCATTGTAGAGCATGAGAAATAAGCGGAAAGGCGCAATCGAAAATCTCTTGTTTGGATGCAAGGCGTTGTTCTTTATGAAACTGATGACCCAGCACCGGCATGAATAATCCAGACATTTTGGTATAAACATTTGGGCAACTTGCCAGTTCAGCTAAATCATCTTTCCAACGAAACAAGATATTGTCACGTGAAGTTTGGGTTAAGCCTGTATGTGAGCCCACAGGTCCAAAGGCACCCACAGGTGTCCCAAAATGATCCAGCACGATAGATGTTTCAGGGAAAGCACGTGCTAAAGCGGTTAAATCACGAATCTGGTCTGAATAAACCCATGCATCAAAACTTAAGTTCATTTGAGCGAGGGCTTCAAAACCTTTCATAAATTTTTTATTGGTATAGAGATGCGGTTCATTGGTCCATGCATGAACTTTCGGGTCTTCATGTACAGCTGCCATTTTTCGTATGCCACGAAAATGTGGGGAAGCTTGTTTATGCATTTTAAGAATTTTCTTAAAACTACTGTCACATGGGTCTGCAGTGCCGACTATGGCGCCAAGTTTAATTTTTTGAGCGTTAAAGCCTAAAGATTCAATAAACTTGGTTTCACCAACCACCCCTTTGCCTTTATGGTCATGCCAGCTCGCTTCTACATGTACGATTTGATCAACCAGATAATGTCCTGCATCTTGCTTATAATTTTCAGGCAAATACGGTGTCGTCACATGTTTGGTTAAACCAACTGTGTCAATTAACTCTTGCGGCTTAACTAAGCGCATCATTTTGTCGAGCAAGTAGGGATGTTTACCCAATAATTTCACGGCAAGTGAAGCGGCATGTGGGGTATTGTATGGATCCCATTGATGTATATGTGAATCCACGATGGCAAAATCGAGCGTCTGCATTGCTATCCTTGTCCTTAAAACCATGTCCATTTCTTGCGTATTTCATTGTATTTCCGAATACGCAAGGTACTGAAAATAGTTTGAATGATGAAAATACAACGTTATGACTGAATATTAAATCAAAGCTTTGTGAAAGAGAAGTTGTATAAAAAAAGCCCCGAAGGGCTTTTGATTAATGCTGATGATCGTGGTGGTCATCATGCTTATTTGCATGGAATTCTTCGTTATGACGGAAGCGAAGATAGTTTTCAAACTGTTCGCAATATTCATCATAATTATCTTCAAGCATCATTTGAAATTGTTGAAGAATATAAGACATTACTTGATCTTTGGCATCACGCATTTCTTTGCCATCTTTGAAGCCATTTGCAGCAACCCAAGTATTAAAGCGAGCAGTACCAAATAACATGGCAGCACTCACTTGACCACGCATTTCTGCAGGTTTAACTTGAGAACCTTTTTCAACACGACAAAATTCATTGGCTTGTTTAATAAATTCATCCGCACGTTCAAAGAAAGCTGCATTCAACGCTTCTTCTTCGGTTACATCAGTAGCTTCAATCTTTTGAACCATGAATGTGTCCTAGCATAAAAATCTAATGCAGTATTATAGGCAAAGCCTTGCAGAAACTAAACCTTTGACTTAATCTAAAAATAGCCTAAGTAGAATGGAATGCTCCATGCAAGATGCAATCGCAGTGCAAAGTCTGAAACGTGATATTGGATTACTTCGACAAAATGTTTGGCCGCCCTCAACCTTAGCCAATGTAGAAGGGCTGCCCATTTATTATGGTACACAATCTGAAGTAGCCGAATATTATGCGCAGTGGACTGGCTTAATTGAACGTGCTCAGGAATTATTTCAGCCCTTTATGGAAGATGAAGTCCTCGATGCAGTCCATTTGCCGAGTCATTTGAATCTGCCGCTTTTTTATTTTCACGTGGATCGTATTCGAATCAACAAAACACGTGCGAAAGAATCTAAAACCTTTCGTGGTATTGCCAGCTTAGTTGAAAAATGTGGGCAATTTGAAGCAGATCAAATTCAAGCGATGCGGCTATGGCTAGACAGCGATGATACGGCAGCTTTGGTCGCACACCGTGAATTTATTGACCTCAGAACCTATGTATTTCAACATGGACAAAGTGAATACACCCGTACCCGTTTTTATGTGAATGGCATTGTACTCAGTGTCGAAAACGACTTTAAATTGGTGGATGCCCGTGATAAACCACGTAAAGCCCGTAGTGATAGCTATAGCGACCCTTTAGCCGATAACAATACGTGGAAAATCTTTGGGAAATATCGTTAATTAAATATCGTTAATTACTGATGTTACGCAGTAACATCAGAAGCGCCATTTGATTCAAATAAAAGAGCGATACGCGGCAACGTCATCCGCAAGTGTTTGAGACAGAACTACATCTATTTAAAAATATTTTTGCGATACTTTGAATAAGTAGACGCTAGTGAACGAGTTTTGCGGTGAGGAGCATTGCTCCGCAAGATGGTTTCCTTGCGAAGCTTCGCTTCTCATTTTGCCGAAACAAAAGTACCTCCAGCCGAAGGCTAATCCCTTTATTTAAACCCTAGATGTAAGACTCCGTCGAATAGACTTAAAAATCATTTTAAAAATGCGTAATTACTTTTACGTGCGTAACATCAGTTAATTAAATATGTTGACGATATTACTTAGAACGTGAATTTAGTTCGCTGCACAAGGATGCTTTGGATTATGTAATCCACGCCCTAATGTGAAAATAGCCACTATGGCAAATGCCGAAATTGAAAGTTTGGCTCATGCAGAGCAATTGACTGATTTTTATATGACCTTATTGCAAGGGATGACGATACAAGCACGTGATGGTATGGCCTTGACACAATTACAACGCATGGTGAGTAATGCGATGAAATCATGGGGGGGTGTTAGCACAAGGCCCAATCAGTATGGATCATGAATTAAGCCCCCAATAGCAGCGTAGCCTTAACGCAATTTTCTTAGTTTTTTTGAATGACTATTATGCAAATACTATTTTTTGACGCTTATTTGCAGGGATGAATTTTAATGTCACCCAATTCCATCACACTGATATAACCGTCAACCGCAATTAAATTATCGCTTTGGCTCGATAGGGTGAGACATTCTCCAGACTTGACGCTAGATAGTAACTGACCTTGTTGCGGATTCAAGTTCATGCTGTAAATACTCAGTGTGCCAGCATCGGTTTTGATTTGGTAAGACTCATCACCATAGTCCTCACTATTATTGCGCAGGACTTTAAAGGTTTGTCGTGTCTGATCAAAGTTTTGAGTTGGAGAAAGCGGCTTTTCAACTTGTAAGGATGCCGTGCGCCTTAATTCGGTGCTTTGAACAGGCTTATGTTGTTCACTACAAGCACTTAGTAATGGGAAAAGGATAAAAATAAGTGAAAATGAAAATAGGGGATGAATTACAGGTATGTGACTTTTCAACATAAAACCACCCTGAATCTAATTTTTCAGATAGCTTATTTTAAAAGTTTTTATCTAGAAAACAAAAATAATAGCTTCTCAAAATATTTCAATGTAACTGAGTCAAAGTGAAGAAATGATGAATTGAAAATAGCTAACTTTGAATATGAATGTTCAACAAATGAATAACTATATGACAATGTGAGATGCAAATAAAAAAGGGAGACGCATTGAATCTCCCTTAGGTGTTATTTAATGAGTTTTCGACTCACAAGGAATTGCTCGGTCGCCTCTAAAAGTTTATCTGCATAGACCTCTTGTTTAGCAGTCAACCAGCCGAGTACAAACCAATCACTAGCTTCCAGCTCTGTTTGCTGAATATATTGTGCAGAAGAGGAAAGGACTTGGTATTCCTGAGCTGAGACTTGTGCATCATTGAGCGCTTTACTGTATTTCTGCAAGTTTTTTACATCATAAATAGACGTCAAAATTGGGAAGCTAAATTTAAGCTCTTGTATGCGCTGCGAAAGTACATCTAAGCTTTCAAAATTGTTAATGTCGGCATCATTTAAAGCCTCTTGCAGGGCTTTATATTGGTTTTGCAGGGTGGTTTGAGCATGCCATTTAAAATCATGTTGCTGCGGCGCTTCATCGACTTTCAAACTAAACATTAAAAGCTCAAGATAATGATGCACATTTTGAGTCGATTTGACTAAATTGCCTAACTTCTCTTTGGCATACAAAATATCTTTGGTTAAATTTTCTGAAGTCGTTGGGTTTTGTAAAAAGCCACCCAGGGTATTTTGCATGTGCTCAAAATGGTGTAATTGTTCAAACTGCTGTTTAAATGCGCCCAATTGCACAGCCCATTTTTCAATGATATCACTGTTCCAATCTTTAAACAGTGAAATGGTTAATTGTAGATGATGGAGTGCTTTCTGAGCTTGTGTAATGTGCTCAGCCTGAGCAACACCTGCAGAAATTGCGGCAATATTAGGCAGAAGGTGCTGCATTTCCTGAGCAATTAAAAGTCGTAAGTTTTTTGCGGCAGTATCTTTTTTACTGAGTTGAAATTCTTTAGCCTCAACTGCTGGACTCACAGTTTGATTCAATGCCAGCAAGTTACCGATTTCCGCTTTACTGCGAACATCCAACCACAAATGGTACTTTTTAACCCATTCAAAACCAAAGGCAAGGAGTGATTGAATAGAGCCACTTTTAAGCTCAAATTCTACTTCATGAACCTCTGTTTCTGTATTGTTGCTACGGATACAGCCGACATCTAAGCTAACTTCGATCTCGGCATCTTCAAACTCTATGACGCGATAAGTTCTGAGAATGTCTGTTTCAAACTGAAGTTGTAGCGTATCTTGCTGATCGCCTAAAGTGGTTTTTAAAACCGATTGAACTTCAGCTTTATTGGCATAGACCGATAAATCTAAAGCAGGAGCTTGTTCAACTTCACCCAAATCTAAGTTATGTTCAAAGCGTTCAATGTGGCTTTTACCTGCAGCTTTCAGGGTTTGAATCCAGCGGGTTCCTTCTAAACGCTGACGCAAGGCTGCATGCTGCTGTGCCATTTTTCGATCTGGGGTATCAAAATATTTAGCTTTAAGTTGAATTTGTTCCGATTTTTTTGGATCGAGTGCTTTTAATAATGCAGTTCGACGTGCTTCTGGAATCTGGAACTTTAATTCAACTTCAACCATGGTTTTCTATCCTGATGTCACAACTCCATGATCTGGCATGAAGCGATCTTTAAATTTTTATAAAAATGAAAAACTAAAATGTGCGTACATTTTCTATCAGCTAAACGCGTATCGATTGTAGCGAAAAACAGTTGAGAAGTAAGACTTGACGGATTTGAAAACTCTGATTTTGGACGAAGAAAAGTTTTAAAAGATGGATATTCCATCAATTGTATAATTCACAATGGTTCGACTTTCATTGGAACAAAATAAAATTTTACGTCTTTAATGCGGACGAATTTTAAGCTATGTTGACTAAAATAAGTTCAGGATGAGCACAACATGAATTCACAAGTACAACCCGAGTTTAATCGAAACTTAAAGCCCGAATTTCAGTTACCGATTCGTGACTATTCGCAATTTTATCGATTTTATTTGACTGAACATCGAAATATTATGAGTCGTCGTTTACATGCCACCGGCAGCAGTATTGGACTCTATTTCTTTGCAAAAGCAATTTTAAAAAGACAACCAAAGTATTTTGCTTATGGCCTGGTTTCAGGCTATGCCTGTGCATGGGTCGGACATTTTTTCTTTGAAAAAAATAAGCCGGCAAGTTTCAAGCAGCCTTTATACAGCTTTATTTCCGATTGGCGCATGCTGTCTGATATTGTGAAGGGGAACTTAAGCTTAAAAGACCGTAATTTAGATAAGATTGATAGTTAATTATTTATTAATCAAACGTTTAATTTTTATTGATTTTGGTGTAGTTTTTTGAGTAAATGACTTGTAAGTTTAGAGTGATTAGTCTAATAATGTTCATATTGTTTATTCACTGTTTATCTGAAAGATAAATAGACGATAAACCCCAGTTTTCCAAGCCTAGAGTGACCTTCTCTAGGCTTTTTTTATGGCCTTAGAAATGGTCTATTGTTTGAAAGATTTAACCACAAAAATGTTCACAAAAAAATAGGCTAGACTTTTTGATGCTCTGAACGCTCCCCAAAACGTTTCTTACCAAGCACCAAAAAGTCTAATAGGTTGCATATTTTATTCTTATCAAGTGTTTTGTTTTTATGCGCTGTTTTTTGTATTCTTCTGTTTCGCTATTAGATAATTTGTATCAGTTTTGTTCTATACCTAAAAATAGTGATTTTTTCCATTTTTTACAGACAATTCAATTAAACATTTATATAAGCAGTCTTGTGAAAAGGAATATAACTTTCACAGCGGGAAAATATTAAAATTTTATGCCCCAAGCAACATTTCATAGACCTAATCGCTATAATATTCAAAAGTTTTAAGTTGTGATTGAACTATGCGTGGTTTATACCTCATTACCAATGATGATCCTATCGAATTGCTTTTAGCCAAACTCGAAGGCGCGATGGCAACTTATGAAGTTGCTGTTTTGCAATATCGCCGTAAAAAAGTGGCAAAGGAAGATCAGGCTTATGAAATTGAATACATGAAAAATATGTGTAATCAATACAAAGTGCCTTTTGTTATTAATGACGATTTAGAAACTGCAGTTCAATATGGTGTGGGTGTACATTTAGGGCAAGATGACGGTTCAATTGCTGAAGCTGTAGCACGTTTACCTAAAAATGTTTTGATCGGTCGAAGCTGTAATAATTCTTTAGAACTGGCTGAGCAGGCGATTGCAGACGGTGCAAACTATGTGGCTTTTGGCGCCATTTTTGCGACTGAAACTAAGCCTGAAGCAGGCAATATTGGCTTAGAAACGCTAAAACAAGCCAAAGCGAAACTAAATGTACCTATTTGTGCAATTGGTGGTTTAACTGTAGAAAATTCTGCTGAAGTGATTGAAGCGGGTGCTGATCTTTGTGCTGTGATTAGTGATGTATTAGGTCGTTCAATGTCTGCTGTAAGCAGTCGTGTTTATGAATGGTCTGAGCTTTTTGCTGAACAAGCTTAATTTTATTTTTTAGATTGAATAAGTAGAGAATTTTTATGAGCTTATCTGCTAAGCAAGAACAATTATTTAAACAAGCCAGCAAGCATATTCCTGGCGGCGTAAACTCTCCTGTACGCGCATTTAATGGTGTAGGCGGTACACCGGTATTTATCGAAAAAGCGCAAGGCGCATATCTCTATGACGTAGACGGAAAACGCTATGTCGACTATGTCGGCTCTTGGGGCCCAATGATTTTAGGTCATGCGCAGCCCGACATTATTAAAGCGGTTCAAGAAGCGGCTGTTGATGGTTTAAGTTTTGGTGCGCCAACCGTTCATGAAACGACTTTGGCGGATATTATTTGCGAAATTATGCCGTCTATTGAATTGGTTCGTATGACTAATTCAGGGACTGAAGCGACTATGACAGCCATTCGTCTTGCTCGTGGCTATACCGGCCGTGACAAGATTGTAAAATTTGAAGGTTGCTACCACGGTCACTCAGATTCACTCTTGGTTAAAGCGGGTTCAGGCTTACTCACTAAAGGTGAAGGCGAAGCGACTTCTGCAGGTGTTCCTGCTGATTTCGCCAAACACACTTTAACCCTGCCGTACAACGATATTGCGATGCTGAAAGAATGCTTTGCAAAATTCGGTTCAGAAATTGCAGGTGTGATTGTCGAGCCAGTTGCAGGCAACATGAACTTGGTGAAACCAATTGACGGTTTCTTGCAAGCGATCCGTGATGTATGTGATGAGCATGGTTCTGTCTTTATCATTGACGAAGTGATGACAGGTTTCCGTGTCGGTCTTGGCGGTGCGCAAGCGCATTATGGTGTAACGCCTGACTTGACTACTTTAGGCAAGATCATTGGTGCAGGCCTGCCTGTGGGTGCATTTGGCGGCAAGCGCGAAGTGATGGAATGCATCGCGCCGCTGGGCAAGGTCTATCAAGCAGGCACACTATCGGGCAACCCGCTTGCAATGCGTGCGGGTATTGAGATGTTTAAGCATCTGCGTAAGCCGGGCTTCTATGAAACTTTGACTGAAAAATTGGCAGGCTTACTTGCTGGTTTACAAGCTGCTGCAGACGAAGCTGGCATCCCGTTCTTTACGCAGCAAGTGGGCGGTATGTTTGGTATTTACTTTACAGATCAAACTGAAATTACTGGTTTTGATTCAATTTTGAAATGTGATGTAGATGCGTTCCGTACCTTCTTCCACGGCATGCTGCAGCGCGGTGTAAATTTAGCGCCTTCTGCATTTGAAGCAGGTTTCTTCTCAAGCGCACATAGCGATGAAGATATTGCATTTACCATTGAAATGGCGAAAGAAGTTTTTGCCGAAATGAAGTAATTTTCATTTAAATCGGTAAATTCTGCTTTAGAATAAAGCCCGCAGCCTGCTGTGGGCTTTTTTGTTGTTTTAAGTTCAGTTTTTAAGAAAAGGATTTTTAAATGAAAACCAAGCATTATTTAACTTTGGCAGATGCAGAATTTTTACTAAACACAGCACATGCTTATGCAGTAGAAAATGGCTTTAATGTCAGCATTGCGGTAATGGATGAAACAGCCAATTTATTGGCAATGAAACGTATGGATGGTGCATCGCCAATGACAGCAAATCTATGCTTAGAAAAAGCCAAATGTTCAGCCATCAGTGAGCGCCCATCTAAATTGTTTGAAGACTTGATAAAAGGCGGGCAGATGGGGTTTTTGACTATGGATACCTTTTCGGGAATGTTGGAAGGTGGTGAGCCGATTTTGTATGAAGGGCAATTGGTGGGTGCAATGGGTGTGTCTGGGGTAAAGTCATTTCAAGATGCAGAAATTGCACAAGTGGCGATTGAGAAGTTTTTGGCACAGGTATAAAACTTCCTTAGAGATTTTTAAGTTTAGCTATATTTAAAAATTCATAGTTTCATAGCCAATGATGCGTCGAACGTGAATAATCACAAAAAAGCTGTTTCAAAGCTGTTTCATTGTGCTGGACTCTGAAATGGATGATTTTAATAAGATATTGATGCTTATAGGTAAATTTCAAGATGAATTTCGTAAAAGGTTTATTATGTTAATTAGATCTCTTTCATAAATCAAAAAACGATCTTCTTTTTGGTTGATATTTGCACTCCGGATTTCTTAGCATTCGTGCATAATCTGCGGATGAAATACATTGATTCAAACAAGCTTTCTGATCCTCAGTTCAAGCGATACACAGGCATCTCATGGTCAACTTTCTATTTGATGGTTGAGCAATTGAAGAAACATGTCCCTGCCAAAGGCAGACCGCCCAAGTTAAGCCTGGAAGACCAGGTTCTGCTCTGTCTAAGCTATTGGCGGGAATACCGAACCTTATTTCACGTTGCGACGAGCTACGGGGTTTCAGAGCCCACAGCCTCAAGAATTGTCCGTCATGTTGAAGACTGCCTGATTCGGTCCAATCTCTTTAATTTACCCAAAGATTTACCCGAGGGCGAAGGCATCGATTGGAATGTTGTGATCGTGGATGCCACAGAAATTCCAATCCAAAGGCCTAAAAAAACAGAAGAAAAGCTATAGCGGCAAGAAAAAGACCCACACTTTCAAAGTACAGGCCATCATTCATTATCAAACTCAAAAAATCCTGAGTTTATGTACGAGTCGTGGTGCCGTACATGATTTCGAACTCTTCAAACGTAACTTGAATCAGATTCCTGCAGGTGCATTTATCCTTGCGGATAAGGGTTATCAGGGAATTTATACAGTGTATCCAAATAGCTTGTTGCCATTAAAAGCAAAGAAGCGCTGTAAACTGGATTCCGAACTAAAAATCTATAATCAGGAAATCAATAAAAGAAGAATTGGAATTGAGCATGTATTTGGCAGTTTGAAAACCTTCAAAATTCTTGCTGAGCGATATCGCAATCGAGGCAAAAGACTAGCATTAAGATTCAATCTAATTGCTGGAATTTATAACTTGGAGCTGAGTGAAAAATGACTTATGAAAGAAATCTATTGTAAAAATAATTAAAAGTTTAGGAATACTAGTAGAATGCAGCTAATATAAATAGAACCTTATTTTTGGGAATTATATGAGGATAGCGAAAATATATATCTCAATAGACTTCCTTCATAAATCATTTTTCAATCAATTTAATTGTTTATCTTTCACCCAATCTAAATTGTATATGCCAGCAAGTAAATTAAACCGCAGGTTTAATCGTTTACGACGATTTCTATATA
>NZ_VOYN01000053.1:0-22236 GCF_013420275.1 Acinetobacter sp. YH01020 | reverse complement strand
TTCAAATGGCGATTCAGCGTTTAATTGGTTTTGGGAAAAAAGAAGAGTTTAAGGAAATTTTGGCAATTTTAAGAAAGCAGAATCCTGATAGGATAAGGGTTCTGTGAAATTTGTCGTGTACAGAGAACCATGATTTAAATTGGTTGATGCTTTAAATAGATGAATGAATAGGCTCGACAGAGTCTTACATTTAAGATTTAAAGAAAGGGCTTAGCCTTCGGTTGGAGGTACTCTTACGAAACGTTGTTTCTCATTCGGTAAAATGGGATACGAAGCTTCGCAAGGAAGCCATCTTGCGGTGCAATGCAGCTCACCGACAAAACGCGTCGAATTTTTATGTCTAACAAATAATCGCTGAAATTTGAGTGATTCTATTGAGTGTTGCCTCGAACAGTTGTGGATGACGTTTTCGCGTATCCAATTGAACTGGGTAAGAGAATTTTTATGAACATCGTCTTGCTTGACCCACGTCAAACTGAATCTGAACTGTGGAATATCAGTGCCAAACGCCAAATTGAGCATTTAAAAACCCATGTCGATGTACAAGTGGGCGATACCCTCAAAGTCGGGATTCGGGAAGGAAAGCGTTATTTAACCCAAATCGTCAGTATTGCGGATCACGGCATTCAACTTAAACCCTTACAAGAAGAAGAAGTACCTGCAAAGCATCCGGTGACTTTAATTGTGGCAATGCCTCGTCCGAAAGTGTTGCGCCGTCTGATTATGGATGCCGTCACCTTAGGCGTAGAAAAAATCATTTTGCTGCACAGTTATCGCGTGGATAAAAGCTATTGGCAGACCCCATTTTTACAGCAGCTCGATCACTATGTGACCTTAGGTTTGGAGCAGGCAGGTGACACCATTGCGCCCAAAATTGAACTGTATAAACGCTTTAAGCCCTTTGTGGAGGATGTTCTACCGAGCATGATCTCCTCGGACTATCCCGCTTATGTGGCGCATCCTTATGTCGAAGATGTGATGCCTACAGGGATTCAACATGGATGTACGATCATCATTGGACCTGAAGGTGGATTTATTCCTTATGAGGTAGATTTACTCATAAAAAACGGCTGCCAAGCAGTCAGCTTAGGCAACCGAATTATCCGTACAGAAACTGTGATTCCGTACGTTTTAGGGCGATTATTTAGCTGTTGAAGCTTCTGCCTCAGCTTGATCACCACGGTAAACTTTCACTTCCTGTACAGGGTACGGAATTGAAATACCATTTTGATTGAATGCTTGGATAACGTGTTCTTGCACTTCACTGATCGAGTTCGCAGTGGTGGTTTCTGTGGTATCTACCCACCAACGGACATTCAGATTGACCGAGAAATCAGCCAAAGCATTCACGTTTACGGTAAACGCAGGTTGGCTCAAAATGGTCGGGTCTTTGTCTAAAATGGCCAAAACAATGTTTTTAGCTTTTTGAATGTCATCTTCATAACCAATACCCACCACAAATTCACAACGACGACGTTGATAAGCGGTATTCACCGTTACCGCACTGGTGTAAACCGTCGCGTTTGGAATCACGATACGACGACCATCGGGAGAGCGTAGGAAGGTTGCACGAATTTGAATATCTTCAACTGTACCTTCCATTCCTGACACAATAATGTCGTCACCGATTTTGAACGGTTCACCGAGGAGAATCAAAATACCCGACAGTAAGTTCTGGAAAATATCTTTAAACGCGAAACCGATTGCAACCGAACCAATCCCCAAGGCACTCATGAGCTGACCCGGTGTGAAACCAGGGATCGCAATGACCATTGCAATCAGGAAACCGAAGAACATAATGGCTGAGCTACCGACACGGTTCAGGACCAAAACTAGATTTTGTTTTGAATAAGAACGGTCAGTGAGCGCTTTACGAACAAAGAATCTAAAGAGTTTTGACAGTAGATAGAAGATCGTAAAAACAATTAATGCGATACAAATATAAGGCAGGCGTTCCCAAAATCCATCGACAAATTTATCGATCGTTGAGTATGCGTCATTATATTTAGAGGTATGTTCCAGCACGGTTTGTGCGGTTTTTTCTGTTGCCTCTTGCAAAAGTTGAGTCGTGCCTTGAGTGACATCACTCAAGGCATTTTCTTTTTCAGCCACGAGTTTTCCAAATGTTCAGATTTTTCGCTATTTTGCCTGAAATTAGTGGCGAAAATAACCCTCATTTACAGGCTTGCGAACAGATGTATCAAAATTCAGACAGGCTCAAATTCGGTCAGTGGCTTAGAAGTATTCAGTACCTTGTTGAATGATTTCTGTAGGCGATTCAATTTCTCCGCTACCCATCATATACGAGGTGATGCTACCTGTAGCCAAGAGCGACAAGACACTGATTAAAATCATCAACCATGCCAGAATTTTTTCCCAAACCGCAGCAGGGCGTGGCGCGCCGTATTGATTTACGGTCGGTGTGCCTGAGGCCAATAATAAATACAGGATAAAGAACAGATTGATCACGGGGATAAATAATAATAGTAGCAACCAACCGGCTTTATTGAGGTCATGCAGCCGACGCACGACAAAGACACAATAAAAATAAATGTAGAGAATAATAATCGCCAAATAGGCGAGGCCAGATACCCCTGTGAATATGCCAACAAATTGCTCATTTAACGCCATGGTATTGATGTTGAAAATACCCACAGCAAGGCTTAAGGCGATCAAGGCAAAAAAGCTGATGATATTGAGAAAGCCATACCAACCAATCATGCTCAGTCGACCAAAACGTCCATCTGGTTTCAAGGGATTGTCCGATGTAGTGTTCGTCTGACGGGAAAAGAAAGAAGAGTCTTGGGTATTCATGCTTGGGTCAACTCAACGTGTATGGAAGAATAAAAATGCGGAATGCTGAGTAAAATTACCTTTGCATTATAGGTTCAAATGAACTGATCAGATACTGAATTGAAACATGTTTTTGTTGAAATTTTGCTCAAAAATATGCTTTAAATGGGAAAGAATAATACGACCAAAGCATGATTGCTGCGATTAAAAATTAATAGTCATACTGCTGTGATGCAGAAATTATAAAAGTAGAAATGTGGCATGGCATCTCGTGATGAGATGAATCAGATCAAGGAAAATACAATATGAAAGAGATCTATCCAGTACCTGAAAGTTTTAAAAAAACCGCGCGCATCAATGAGTCGGAGTACTTTGAGCGTTATCAAAAATCGATTGAACAACCAGATGAGTTTTGGGCGGAGCAAGCGCAAAAGATCGATTGGATCAAACCGTTTACCCAAGTTAAAAATACCAATTTTAAGCAAGATGATTTCAAGATCGAGTGGTTTGCTGACGGTGAACTGAATGTCAGTGCCAACTGCCTCGATCGACATTTAAAAGAACATCCACATAAACCGGCCATTATTTGGGAAGGTGATCATCCTTCACGGCATAAAATCATTTCTTTTGAAGAACTGCATGATGAAACTTGCCGTTTTGCCAATGTGCTGAAAAAACATGGCGTGGGTAAAGGCGACCGTGTGGTGCTGTATATGCCAATGGTACCCGAAGCGGCAATTGCGATGTTGGCTTGTACCCGAATTGGTGCAGTACACTGCGTGGTTTTTGGCGGATTCTCACCAGACTCATTGGCAAGTCGTATTGATGATAGTCAGGCGAAAGTCGTGATTACTGCGGATTGTGGGATGCGTGGTGGTAAGCCCATCCCACTCAAAGAAAATGTCGACCTTGCACTCGACATCGAAGGCACATCTTCGGTTCAAAATGTCATTGTGGTGCACCGTACAGGTAACCCGATCGAAATGAAAGCGGATCGTGATTTGTGGTATCACATGGAAATCATGTCGGTTAATGATATTTGTCCACCTGAACCCATGAATGCCGAAGACCCGCTGTTTATTTTATATACATCAGGTTCAACTGGAAAACCGAAAGGTGTATTGCATACCACGGGAGGCTATTTAACCTATGTGAATTGTACTTTCCGTGAAGTTTTTGACTTAAAACAAGATGATGTGTTTTGGTGTACCGCAGATGTCGGATGGATCACTGGGCATTCATATGTATTGTATGGTCCCTTGTCGAATGGTACCACGACCGTGATGTTTGAAGGGGTGCCGCAATATCCAAGTTGGGCACGTACGGGACATATTGTCGATAAGCACAATGTCACCATTTTATATACGGCACCGACTGCAATTCGCGCCATGATGCGAGAAGGCGATGCCTTTGTCCGAGAAAGTGACCGCAGTAGTTTGCGTTTACTGGGTTCGGTGGGTGAACCCATTAACCCAGAGGCATGGAATTGGTACTACACCGTGGTAGGTGAAAGCCGCTGTCCAGTGGTGGATACATGGTGGCAAACAGAAACGGGTGGTTTCATGATTACGCCATTGCCGGGGGCAACTGATTTAAAACCGGGTTCGGCGACGCGTCCATTTTTTGGTGTACAACCTGCGATAGTTGATGCTGAAGGCAATGAGCTTGAAGGCGCCGTAGAAGGTAACTTGGTGATTAAGGATTCTTGGCCGGGACAAATGCGAACCATTTGGGGTGATCCTGAGCGCTTTATTGAAGCTTATTTCTCCACTTATCCGGGGACGTATTTTACAGGTGATGGCGCACGTCGTGATGAGTCTGGCTACTATTGGATTACGGGCCGTGTGGATGACGTCTTAAACGTTTCAGGGCATCGATTAGGAACGGCTGAAATTGAAAGTGCGCTGGTTGCACATGATGCTGTGGCAGAGTCTGCGGTGGTGGGTATGCCGCATGATATTAAGGGACAGGGGATTTGCGCCTTTGTGACCTTACAAGCCGGGACAGCCGAGACGGATGAGTTGCGTCAGGAACTGGTGGCTTGGGTACGAAAAGTCCTTGGACCAGTGGCAACGCCAGATGCACTGCATTGGGCGCCAGCCTTACCTAAAACGCGGTCTGGTAAAATCATGCGCCGAATTTTAAGAAAAATTGCGGCCAATGAGCTGGACTCTTTAGGCGACACTTCGACCTTGGCAGAACCTCAAGTGGTTGAACATTTGATTGTGACGGTTTATCCGAAGTCATAAGAGCAATTTGAGCATGAGTGATAGCGTTCTGATGAAAGTTCACTATCGCTCATACGACGGGTTATTAAGGCAATATTGAACGTCCTTTCCCTTAGGAAAGTTGATTAGGAAGAAGGGATGTTCATGATGCTTTTAATCCACCGTACATACGACGTATAAAAAGACCAAGCCATAAGTCGCCTGAATTTAGGTGGCTTAGATTTCATGAGATATAGATTTTACAGATATAGACTGCAGGCATTGAGATAAGCTGAATGCCTGCGCTTTGTTAAGCTAAAACGGTAACAGAATAATCAGATAGACATATGAACGCTTCAACTCCATTGACTCAAGATCCAATCGATATTGCCCAAAAACTGGCGGCAGAATTTGCCACCACGGCTGCTCAGCGTGATAAGCAGGGGGGAAATCCCAAAGCTGAACGTGATTTGATTCGTCAAAGTGGTTTGCTTGCACTGTCCATTGGACAGCAATATGGTGGACAGGGTGCAGATTGGCAGACGATTTTTAAAACCATTCAAACCATTGCCCAAGTGGATAGCTCATTGGCGCATGTTTATGGTTTCCATCATTTATTGATTGCAACCGTACAGTTGTTCGCGCAGCCAGAGCAATATGGCCCATGGTTTGAACAGACTGCACGTGAGCATTTATTTTGGGGCAACACCTTAAACCCTTTAGACCGCCGTACTACAGCGACGCAACTGTCTGAACATGAATATGTGTTTCATGGCGATAAAAGTTTTTGTTCGGGTTCCATGGATTCTGACATTTTGCTGTGTTCTGGGTTCAATGATGACGGAAAATTATTGATCGGGGTGATTCCTACAGCACGTGAAGGCGTCAGTTTTCTCGGCGATTGGGACAATATGGGACAACGTCAAACCGACAGTGGAAGCAGTCATTTTGAACAGGTAAAAATTTCCAAAGATGAATTACTACTGAACCCGGGGCCTTTGAGTACGCCGTATTCCAGCTTGCGTCCATTGATTGCACAGTTGATCTTTGTGCATTTGTTTTTAGGGGTGGCAGAAGGAGCTTTTGAAACAGCAAAACAGACGGTTCAAAACCAAAAGGCGTGGTCAAAATCATTGGCTGAAAATGCAGTGAATGACCCATTTATTCAAAAGCATTTTGCTGAGTTTTATGTGCAATTAGAAAGTGTACGTTTATTGGCAGATAAAGCGGTTCAGCGTTTGCAAGGGGCTTGGGAGATTGGTGAAGCTTTGACGGCGGAACAACGTGGAGAAGTCTCTATTGCGATTGCAACAGCCAAAATTGCGGCCACCAATAGTTCGCTGTACATTACGCAAAATATTTTCCAAGTGATGGGCGCACGTGCCACGACGGCCAAACTGAATTTAGACCGCTTCTGGCGCAATGTGCGTACCCAGACCCTGCACGATCCGATTGATTATAAATATCAGGAAGTTGGTGAATGGGTGCTCACAGCCAAAGTGCCAGATCCAAGTTTTTATTCTTAAACGTATATTGCAAATGAGCCAATAAAAAGCCTCCGAAAGGGAGGCTTTTTGCAATGTGCTGTCAGTCGATTTAACGCTGATGAATACTTTCTAAGGTATCGACTAAGGTTCGCGTTGTTTGATCAATTTCATAATTCACGGCATCACCGACTTGGACATCTTTCCATGTAGTGAGGCGCAGTGTTTCAGGAATGAGATCGATTGAAATTTCACTATTGGCACGATCAACACGGTTCACAGTCAAACTGCAACCATTGAGTCCAATAAAACCTTTGAGAAAGAAATATTTAATATTGCCTGCCGGAATGTGAATATCGAGATGAAAGGTTTTCCCACGATGTTCTAAGTTTTTGATCGTGGCTGTGCCTTCGATATGTCCATATAGATTGTGACCACCATTTTCTGCGCCAACTTTGGCTGAGCGTTCGACATTGACCTCATCACCGGCCTTGAGAGCTTTTAGCGTGGTGAGTTGATTGGTCAAATCTGAGACATCAAAATGTACTTGGTTGGCTGCCAAATCAATATGTGTGGCCGTTAAACACACGCCATTAATCGCCACACTTGCCCCGATAAAGACATCATGAAAAAAATTCTGATGATTTGAAATCACCAAGGTTGTGAAGCCATTGCCTTGACGAATGTCTAAGACTTTTTCTAAACCTTGCACGATGCCTGTATACATGTGAGCGTCTCTAAAATGATTTGCGTTTTCTGTATTGTAGGGACAAAACGACCGATCGGCTATGCCTTAGAGTGACCATTTCAGTACAGCGTTTTGATCCCTAGCAGTTCGATCTTGGCAGTCTCTACAATGCTCGGAATGTTTCAATTGCCGCTAGGCGAGACTGCTTTAAATCGACAATCGGCTGAGGGTAGTTCAATTCTAGTTGAGGATTTTTGGCAAAGGGTTGGTGAATTTGTTTGGCATCCAAATCTGCGAGTTCAGGTAGCCATTGACGTAAATAATCCCCGTTCGGATCAAATTTCTGAGATTGGCTGATCGGGTTAAAAATCCGAAAATAAGGTACAGCATCTGTACCCGTCGAGGCGCACCATTGCCAACCGCCATTATTGGCCGCTAAGTCGCCATCGACAAGGTGCTGCATAAACCATTGCTCCCCCAACCGCCAATCGATCAGTAGATTCTTACTGAGGAACATGGCACAAATCATCCGCACCCGATTATGCATCCAACCCGTAGCCAGTAGTTGACGGATCCCTGCATCGACAATTGGAATGCCTGTCTGACCTTGCTGCCATGCAGCCAAGTCTTGTGGTGCATGGCGCCATTTTATTTTTAAGGTTTTGGTTTGAAACGGCTGGTGCTGAGATACCTGCGGGTAGTCAAATAAAATGTGTTGGTAAAATTCACGCCAAAGCAGCTCATCGAGCCAAGTTTGTTGTCCTCTGTGGTCGATCTGGAAATAGCCGCCTTGTTCACGAAACAGGGCTTGCAGACATTGGCGAATAGACAAGATGCCCAAGTTTAAATACATGCCAATTCGACTGGTTCCATTGAGCGCAGGAAAGTCCCGATCATCAGCATAACGATGCAGATGTTGTTCAATAAATTCATCTAAGCACTGTAGTGCGTGATCTTCTCCAATCGGCCAAAGCTCGATTTGAGTAGCTAACAGCGATGTGGGATAAAAAGGACTTAAATCAAATTGATTTTGCCACAGCGGATGCGGTTCGAGAGCCGCTTGGGCTTCAATAGTGGGATAACAAGTAGGCAGACTGATGCTCAATTTTTCGTAGCAATTTTTCTTAAATGCACCGAAAACTTGATAAGGATGTCCAGATTGATTGCGAATACTGCCAACAGGAAACAGGGTGCGGTCATGGTACAGCTCAACAGAGATGTGCTGCTGTTCTAATAACTGTTGTACTTCGCGATCTCGTTTAAGTTCATTCACACCATGTTCAATATGTGCATGAACAGTGTGTATATTGAGCTGAGTACATAGGGTTAATAGCTCAGTGGCGATGTCTGACCAATGGGGAATATGCTGAATAATCAGTGGAATATTTAGTTCAGCCAATTGCTGTCGCAAAAGTTCCAGTTGGGCAAGATAGCGATGGATTTTAATGGGGGCATCGTCATGCCTTGCCCATTGTTCAGGAGAAAGCGCAATAAAGGCAATCGTTGGACCAGACTGTGTCGCCTGCCACAGTGCGCTATGGTCATGTCGTCTTAAATCTTGTCGAAACCAAACCAGTTGCATATTTATTGCCTCGTTTGTGTTGGAAATATCACTGGAATTACGGGGGTGGCAATTGGTGATAAAATCATCTAAAAAATATCGATTTTAATAAAAAACCATATAATATCTATCGTTTAACTTAACCGATTGCGCACAATTCTGTCAGCTTAAGCGTACAAGCAACGAAGTTTTTGACGCTAGGCGCACTTTTAAATTTTACCTAAGATGAACTCATACAGGAACAGGACGTTCCGGAACATAAAACAATAAAAAAGTGTTCACCATCAGGACTGTGAAGCAAGACAGGAGTCATGCTTAAGTATCCATATAGAAAAAGCCCGACAGGATGTCGGGCTTTTTCTTTGTCTACAGGTCAGCTCATTTTTCTAGAATCAGAGCATGTCTTTAAATGCGACTCGAGATAAAAAATCCCCTAAGCCGAGCCTTAGGGGAGGAAAGTGAAGTGAGCCGGTTGTGATTATTATGCTGATTACATGAGCTGTGACTCCATCAACAATTATGCTGATTTAGCCTGCACAACTTGCTGCTGTTGAGCTTCCAGTTCACGAACCAGTGGCAACACTTTTTCGCCAAAGTATTCCACTTCTTCAATGAAGTGGAGAAAACCTGAGAGAACCAAATCGACACCTACACTTTTGAGTTCCACAATGCGTTCGGCAATTTGTTGTGGCGTGCCAATCAGATTGGTTTTAAAACCGTCGTTGTATTGAACCAAATCTTCAAAAGTTGATTTTGCCCAGTTACCTTCGCCTTCTTTGGTGGATGCACCTGCTTCACGAGTTGCATCGCCAAAAGCATTGACCGCTTCGGTATTGGCATTGTCGATAATAGCTTGAAGCACCGCTTGGGCTTCTTCCTCAGTATCTCGGGCAATGATGAAGGCATTCACCCCGATTTTGACCTGATGCTTATTGGCCTTGGCTTTTTCACGAATATCATCGATCTGCTTTTTCAACTCAGCAGGGGTATTGCCGTTGGTGAAGTACCAATCGGAAACACGTGATGCCATGTCACGTGCTGCACGTGAACTGCCACCTTGGAAGATTTCAATATGCGGTTTTTGTACCGGTTTCGGAGATAGAGTGTAGTCTTTAAATTGATAGTATTTACCATCAAAACTAAAGTTATCCTGCGTCCAAACGCCTTTTAGGCTACGAATGAATTCTTCAGAACGCGCATAGCGTTGATCATGCTCGGGCCATTCTTCTCCAATCGCATCAAACTCACCACGGAACCAACCACTCACGACATTAATCGCAATACGGCCATTTGTGAGATGATCGATGGTCGCCAATTGTTTCGCAGCCAGAGCTGGTTTCCAAGGGCCGGGTAAAATCGCTGCAATGACTTTGAGTTTTTCAGTTTTGGCCAAAATTCCATGGCTGAAACTCACCGATTCGTGTTGATTTTCCGCGTTATAGCCTGCGGTAAAACGAATTTGAGTCAGCGCATAATCAAAGCCACTTTTTTCTGCAGCTTGTGCCAAACGCACGTTATAGTCATAGCTCCAATCGGTACGCTGTTCAATATTACTGACCACCAAACCACCACTGACGTTTGGTACCCAGTACGCAAATGTAATGTTTTTTTCTTGTACTGACATTTTGCAAACCCTCGGGATCGAATTGTTATGCTGTGGTGTTTAGGCCACTTGCGTTTTTGGCTTTTTACTATGCAGTCGAGCTTCAGCGGCATCCAAACTTGGAACAGCTGCAGAAGGAAGGACTTCTTCTTGCTCGATTTGCTTATTAATGCCCAAGTTTTGGTTGGCTTGTTGAGACTTGGCTTTCACCACTTCAGCACGCTGACCTTTGGCTGGAGCCCATTCCAAAATCGGCAGTGCACGTGCTACTGCTAAAGTAATGCGGTCACGGAGTAATTCACTATGAATGGTGTATTCAGGGGTGAAATCACGATCTGTTGCATAGACCCCTATCGGCAATGTTTGAGCTTGGAAGAAACTGAACAATGGACGCAGTTGATGTTCAAGCACTAAGGCATGGCGTTCAGAACCACCCGAAGCTGCAAGCAAGACAGGTACATCCACCAATGCAGTTTGTTCGACAAAGTCAAAGAAGTGTTTAAACAGGCCTGTAAATGAAGCACGGTAAACTGGCGTTCCAACAATCAGTGCATCAGCAGCTTCAACGGCAGCAAGGTCATCTTGTACACGTTGTGGCAATTGGTTACGGTAAATCGCGCCACCTAATAAATTGCCAATTTCACTAAACTTAATAAAATGCACATTGATTGGAGTTGCATCACCGAGTTCATCAACAATGGCTTGCACCAAAGCTTCAGTTTTAGATGGATTGTTTAGACCACCTGACACAGCAACAATATTCAGGGGTTTTTGTAGATTAACTTGAGACATTTTTTAAACCTAAAAGTGTGGTTTCTCGGAATGCCTTTTATTAATCCCGATGGGTGGATCACTGTAAAATAACGAAAATCAGAAAAGTTATCTGATTTTTAGATATGTTGGAAAAACCACAAGATTCGTGAAATTTCAAATTTTAAACTGTTGATATTTCAACATATAATGCTTAGATATAAGCATTTTTACTGTGTTGATAAAATTTATATGAAAATATGATTAGATTTAAAGATTTATAGAAAATGCGAAAAAAAGACGCATTTTAGGTGAAAATCTACATTTTAAATGCAAAAAAATAAGTTCTTGCATATCCTTCACATAGCATGTGTGGTTAGAATAGGGTCATTGTGCACAAGATCTCTCACGTTGCTTATGAATATTTTAATCGTTGATGATCACCCGCTGTTTCGTCATGCTTTAATTCAGGCGGTTCGTTATAGTTTGCCTCAGGCGCAAATTCATGAGACTGCAGCAGTCAATGAATGCTATGAACGTCTTGAAAATGGCCCTGAGCCTGATCTTGTGTTATTGGATTTAAACTTGCCAGGTGCTTCAGGCTTTTCTGCCTTGGTGCATATTCGCGCACAATATCCATCGATTCCAATCATTGTGGTCTCTGCGCATGAAGAAGCGTCGATTATCCAACGTGCGATTGCACATGGTGCGATGGGTTATATTCCAAAATCTGCGCATCCAAGTCACATTGGTGAAGCGATTCGTCAAGTCTTAGAAGGCGAGATTTGGTTGCCACCAAATTTACCAGCCAATATGAACTTTGATCCACGTGCTGCAGATGAAACGGCATTGGCAGAACGTATTCAGTCTTTAACACCGCAACAATTCCGTGTGTTAATGATGGTGGCGGAAGGTTTGTTGAATAAGCAAATTGCCTATGAGTTAGATGTATCTGAAGCAACTATTAAAGCGCATGTAACGGCGATTTTCCGTAAGTTAGGCGTACAAAACCGAACTCAAGCTGTATTGGCAATTAATGCATTGAATATTGAAGAAAAGAAAATCTAAGGATTTTTTCCAAAAAAAAGACCTCCATCGTGGAGGTCTTTTTTTATGCTGTTTAAGCGATAGAACAATGCGAATTAAACCAATAACTGATATTACGCACCTAAAAGTAATTTCGCATTTTTAAAATGATTTTTAAGTCAGTTCGACGGAGTCTTACATCTAGGGATTAAATAAAGGGATCAGCCTTCGGCTGGAGGTACTTTTGTTTCGGCAAAAGTACCCAAAACCATTGTCATCCGCAAAACTCGTTCACTTGCGCCAAATTATTCAAAGTATCGCAAAAACATTTGTGATTAGAAGTCGTCCTGTCTCAAACACTTGCGGATGACGTTACCGCGTATCGTTCTTTTATTTGAATCAAATTGTGCTTCTGATGTTACTGCGTAACATCAGTTAATACCTTATATAAACAACTTCAACAATAACTTAAGCAATATAGTCTTGCTTAGGCGTCAGATCGGTACAGTACAAAGGGTTGAGCGCACATTGCAATTCATCAATTTGTTCATCGGACACATAGCCGCGCGTTTTGAGATAATCCGCGACACGGTCATCACGTAAACTCAAAAAGGCAGCATCATAAACGCCCAAATCCACAAATAGGGCTGCAGTTTCTAAGCTGTTAAAACGGTCCAGATAAACATCATTGTCATACATCAGGAAGATATGGTCTTGCTTGGAGTTGGCATCGACATTTAAACGTTGTGCCAATTCAAATGGCGCTGTTTTAATAAATAGTAAATCAGATAATTCATCAAACTGTGTTTTATCCAGCTGGTTTTTGTCGGTTTTGACTTTACCGAGCCACGCTTTAAACACCAAAACCGCACCACCACGCAGTAGCATGCTCCAAATCTGATGACGGGTGTCCAAACCCAAGCCATTGGATTCTGCTTCTAAATTTTGCAGCAGTAGGTCTTCTTGCTCTGCCAGTCGATCGAATAAGCCAAGGCCTTGAGGTTTGTAGGCATTCGGCGCAAAGACATCAAAATTCAGTTCATCAAACACTTGTAACGCGAGAGGAACGGCACTGCGATAGAGCGTTTCCAGCGCTTCGACTTGCACATCACTTAATTTGCTGAACTTAAATAGCTGACGCCAATCGATCTCTGGCAAAATAGCATTGGCACCATACTGACGATGAAACTGTAGATTTTGATCAAAACCATGCGGCATTGTTTCTGAAATATTCACAAGATCACTCCTAATATGCGGGGGAGATCAGCTTCTCAAGTGTTGAGTTATGACGCTTCTTGAATTGGCTTGAAACTGATCAACTTCTTATGAATATTTTTAAAACGAACGGCCGCAGCTAAATATACGACTAAAGTTTTAGTTTTTAATTTTGGTTGTAAAAATCTTATTTAAATCAAATATATTTTTAATTGTAACTAAGTGTACAAGTGTTCACTCATGCATTCGATATCTTTTGCCATAGGCAATCTAAATTTGATATTTATGGCTAATAAATAGACGAAATGTCGGGGCTATTTTGAATGATCTTGCCGCTGAGACAAATTTTTTTGCCAGTTAGGTAAGTTTAAGTAAGAACAAGGTAAATAAAAGCCCATTTCATGTGAATGAAATGGGCTATTTTTCACAGAGCGATGTCATGTAACAGCGCTACTGATTTGAAATCTTCAAACCAGATAACCATGAACGGAGTGAAGCCGGTTTCAACGGTTTTTTCAGTAAGACGATGTTTAACTCTTTTAGACGTTGCGGTAATTCAGGATCAGAATCTGCGGTAATCAGCGCCACAGGGACATTTTCCTGACGGTTATCTAAAATAAAGTCGAGACCGATCTTGTTGTTATTCAAATGTTGGTCAACCAACCAAACTTGAATATTTTCTTGTTGAATCAACTCCATGGCCTGTTCAGGTTCAGTGGCTTTAAAGACTTGATAGCCCCATTTGGTCAGTAAGGTCGACATCCCTTCCAAAATGGTTTCATCATTGTCTAAGCACAGAATCTTATAGGCTTTGGTCTTCAGCGGAACCGCTTGAGTCGGTGCAGCGACCACTTTTGGCGCAGCGACCACAGGCACTTCAATCATAAAACACGAACCATGACCAAGTTCTGAGAACACATGCACTGGGTAGTCGAGTAGGCTGGTCATGCGTTGCACGATGGCTAAACCTAAGCCCAGGCCCTGTTCGCCCCAAGGAGAGGTATGTCCACAGCGTTCGAACTCTTGGAACAACTTAATGCGCTGTTCTTCCGCGATCCCTGGACCTGTATCCCAAACGCCAATACGAATATGTCCTGGACGTGCTGAACGTAGCACACCCACCACAACACGACCACGCGCCGTATAGCGTAGGGCATTGCTGACGAAGTTTTGAATAATACGACGAATCCACTGTGGGTCGGTGTCAATCCAGAACTGAGCATCATGTACGGTCAGTTTGATATTACGCTGTGCCGCAATCGATTTAAATTGCAGTTCAAGATCGCTGAGTAAGTCATGCAGCGGATAAGGCTGACGTTTTGGTTGAATGGTTCCACCTTCGAGTCGTGCGATATCCAAGAGGGCAGAGAGCATACTTTCCGCACCATGCAGCGCACGATCTAGTTGCTGAAGCGTTTTACGATCATCGTCATTTTGTACGCTTTGCTCGAGGGCGGTACTAAACAGGCGAGCAGCATGCATCGGTTGCAATAAGTCATGGCTTGCAGCAGCAATGAAGCGGCTTTTCGACATATTGGCTTTATCGGCTTGCTCACGTGCCAATTGTTGTTCGGACAGGGCATCTGCCAACTGTTGGGTACGGTCTTGTACACGCCCTTCAAGCAAGGCTTCATTTTCACGGAATGCGGTAATATCGGCAAAGGTCGTGACGAAACCACCGCCTTCGATCGGGTTCCCGCGCATCTGAATTACACGACCATCTTTACGAATTCGTTCAAATTCGTGTGCGCTGCCGACTTGCATCCAATGCATACGTTTACGCACATGTTCTTCGACTGAACCAGGACCACATTCGCCGCGTTCAGCGTTATAACGAATCAAGTCTGAAATTGGGCAACCGACATAGACAATGTCTTTTGGATAATCAAACAGTTTGAGGTATTGATTATTCCATGCCACCAAACACATATTTTCATCAACCACGGACACACCTTGAGTCATATGGTCGATCATGGTCATGATCAGGTTTTGGTTAAAGCGCTGCCACTGTGAGGCTTGGTCAAGAATATTTGCGACCTGACCGAGTGCTAAACCATTATTGACCATGGCTGTGGTGAGTAGGGTACGGGCAGATGCCGCACCGATGGTGCCGGCAAGATACTGTTCGGTAAAACGCCACCACATGCCGTTGGCGCTGCTATTTTCATTCAAAACGACATTGTTTTGTGCGCAGAACTGGTTGAAGGCGCGCATAGTTGGACCTTCACCGGTAATGCGTTTTGCCAAAGTAATCAGATCACCTACTTTTAAGCGTGCCACATCATGGTGAATATAGCTGATGTCGTTTGATGTACTTTGAGCCGGGAGGGGCTTGGTTTCATAATAAAAGAAACTTTCGGCCTGAATTTGCTCGGCAACACTTGGACGGAAGACGCGGGAAATCCAAATATAGAGGGTGATATTTAAACCGAGTGCCCAAACTACGCCATGGGTAAGTGGATCGAAAGATTCAAACCCTAACAGTGCTTCAGGACGTAACCAACTCAAGCCTAGCGGACCCTGACTTAAAAGATTTTCGGTAAATGTTTTAAATTGTTCAGGCAGGCTACGCAATACGGTTGGTAATAACAGGGTATAAGCCCACATGCCAAAGCCGACCAACAGACCTGCATATACGCCTTGCTTACTTCCGCCGCGCCAATATAAACCACCAATTAACGCCGGTGCAAACTGTGCCACAGCACTGAAGGCCAATAGGCCAAATACCGATAATTGGTCAATGTCATTGAAGAAATGGAAGAACAAGAAGCCCAATAACATGACCGCTAAAATACATACACGACGTGTGAATTTCAGTACGAGTGGTAGGCGTTTGTCATGACGTGACAATAAGCGTGTACGCCACAGTGCAGGCATGATCAAGTCATTACTGAGCATAATCGACAAGGCCACTGACGACACCAACAGCATACCTGTCGATGCTGAAAAACCACCGAGAAACGCAAGTAAGGTCAACCAGTCTTGGTTATAACTCAAAGGCAGTGAGAGCACGGCAACATCGGGGATTGCCAAGTAGGCAGGTGCTGCATGCAGCGCCCAACTGGCAATCGGGATGATCGCGATAATGGTTAAAATCAGATAAATGGCAAACCAACGACGAGCACCACGGATATGCTTTTCATCTCGCAGTTCAACCACCGCGACATGGAACTGACGTGGTAGACAAATAATCGCTAATGCAGCCAATAAAGTTTGAATCCAAAAGCTTTCTGGCACACCTTTGAGCTGAACATCTTTAAAGGTGGTGTTGATGTCATGGCTGATTTGAGCCATGTTTTCAGGTGATTCAAAAACAAAGAAAAATGCGACTGCAAGTAGTGCAAACAGCTTGACGAAAGACTCAAATGCCACAGCCAACATTAAGCCGCCGTGCTGTTCAGTATTGGCAATCTGTCGTGTCCCAAACATCATCGCCAAAATCGCCAATACACCAGTCAAAAACAGCACACTATTGGTGGTGCTGGTCAGACCAGCGGTCGGTTCTAAAATGACCGTTGCACTTAGGGCAATTGCACGTAGTTGCAAGGCTAAATAGGGAATAATGGCAATCACGGCAAGGATCGTGACTAATGACGCTAAGGGGCCACTTTTACCATATCGTGCTGCTACAAAGTCGGCAATCGATGAAATGGCATGATGCTGACGGACACGGCCTAAACGTCGCCAAATATCATAGCCGAGCGCAACAAATAGCAGCGGTCCTAGATAGATCGGCAGGAAAATAATGCCCTCACGAACCGCGGCACCTGTTGCGCCATAAAACGTCCAAGATGAACAGTAAACCCCTAAAGTTAGACTAAAGAGAAGCATTCTGCCGCGAGTACTGAGCCTGCTGGCATGCTTTTCACCAAAGAATGCACATACAAAGAGTAATGCGATGTAAAGGGCCAATACCCCGACGATAAGCCAACTATTCATAGAGCCTGCAGCATATTAATTCTCGCTTAATGATAACGCATCCATAGGCTTAGGGAGGTTATTGCTCAAAATTTAACGACCAAAGTCTAAATTACAAGAGATAAGGAACATTGGTAAGTTTAGCTTCGAAATAATTCGAATTAGAAAATTGCGCGCCAAGGTTCGGCGTAAGGAGAACATTATGGATGAGAGACAGGTAGAACAAATTCTACAGAATCCAAAATTTAAGGAAATGGTTAGCCGTAAAAGTAAGTTGAGCTGGACTTTGACGATCATCATGTTGGTGGTCTATGTCGGCTTCATGCTACTTGTGGGCTATAACAAAGAGTTCTTGATGCAATCCGTGAGTGGTGGTGTAACCACGATTGGTATGCCATTAGGTTTGAGCATTATTGTATTGTCATTCCTACTCTGTGGTGTGTATTCGTACATTGCAAATAATAAATTAGATGCATTAAACGAAGAAGCAATGCGTGAAGTAGAAGCAATTACTCAAGAAAAAGGACTTCACTAAGATGAAATGGAATTCATTGAAAGCAACAGCACTGGCGGCTCCCGCTCTGCTCATGTCAAGCATGGCAATGGCAGGACCAGATTTAGGTGAAGCACAGCAGCAAGCGACCAACTGGCACGCAATTATCATGTTTGCCATCTTTGTAGGTTTTACGCTGCTAATTACTAAATGGGCTGCAAAACAAACTACCAACACTGCAGATTTCTATACTGCTGGTGGTGGTATTTCAGGTTTCCAAAATGGTCTAGCGATTGCCGGTGACTATATGTCAGCAGCATCGTTCCTCGGTATTTCCGCAATGGTATTCAGTTCAGGCTTTGATGGCTTGCTGTATTCATTGGGCTTTATGGTGGGTTGGCCAATTGTATTGTTCTTAGTAGCAGAGCGTCTGCGTAACTTAGGTAAATTCAACTTATCTGACGTTGTATCGTTCCGTTTGGCTGAAAAACCAGTACGTACATTGGCAGCAATGAGCTCGCTGGTGGTTGTAGCGTTCTACCTAATCGCACAGATGGTAGGTGCAGGCCAGTTAATCAAATTGTTATTCGGTCTAAACTACAACATTGCGGTTGTGATTGTTGGCTTGCTGATGATGGCGTATGTAATCTTCGGCGGTATGTTGGCAACGACTTGGGTACAGATCATTAAAGCAGTGATGCTACTTTCTGGCGCAACGTTCATGGCATTCATGGTCATGAAGGGCGTGGGCTTCAGCTTCTCTGAAATGTTCTCACAATCTATTCAAGTTTTCTCTAAAGTTCACGAAGTGACTTTGGCAGAAGCGGGCAATATTATGGGGCCTGGTAAATTGGCTGCGAACCCAATTGATGCGATCTCTCTAGGTCTGGCATTAATGTTCGGTACAGCAGGTTTACCACACATCTTAATGCGTTTCTTCACGGTTAAAGATGCCAAAGAAGCGCGTAAATCAGTGGTTGTAGCAACAGGTTTCATTGGTTACTTCTACCTACTGACTTTCATCATTGGTTTTGGTGCGATCCTTTACGTTTCAAACAACCCACAATTCCTTGATGTTGCAAAAATGGCGGTAACTGGCAAGCTAGAGCTTGTTGGTGGTAACAACATGGCTGCGGTGCATTTATCTGATGCATTAGGCGGTGATTTGTTCATGGGCTTCATTTCAGCGGTGGCATTCGCAACGATTCTTGCAGTTGTTGCAGGTCTAACATTGTCTGGTGCTTCAGCTATTTCACATGACTTGTATGCAAACGTATTCAAGAAAGGTCAAACAACGCCAGAATCTGAACTTCGTATGTCTAAAATCGCGACTTTAGGTCTTGCGATCTTCGCGATGATTTTAGGTATCTTGTTCGAGAAACAAAACGTTGCATTCATGGTTGGCTTGGCGTTCTCTGTAGCAGCATGTGCAAACTTCCCAGTACTTGTATTGTCTATGTTCTGGAGAGGCTTGACCACTCGCGGCGCAGTGATTGGCGGTTTAGTAGGTCTGCTTACAGCAGTGACCCTAATTATCTTATCTAAAGCAGTTTGGGTAGATACATTCGCAATCTCTGAAACACCAATTAACCCATTCAATGGTCCTGCTATCTTTGCAATGCCATTGGCATTCATCTGCTGCTGGTTGTTCTCTGTGACTGATAATTCAGCACAAGCACAAGCTGAGCGTAAAGCATTCGATGCACAGTATGTACGTTCACAAACTGGTATTGGTATCTCTGGTGCTTCAGATCACTAATCTGAATCGCCTAAAAAGCCCCTAATAAGGGGCTTTTTTTATATTTAGTGAATGATATGACGCAGAGGTTTGTAGACAAATCTCTGTCCTATTTGCGTGTATAATTTTCTCCATTGATCGACATTTTCCAATGGCCTTGATCATCTTGATAAGGCGAGCGCTGAATGGTGAATTGTTGAGAGAAATTATCCTGACCGATGCTAAAGCTCTGATCACCAAAACTGCTCAAATGGGCTTTTATTCGCGACTGTTCAGCACCACTGAAGGTTTGGTTGGCAATACTTTTTTCAGTATGTTCTTGATGGTAATACGTCACTTCGCCCGACGCTTTGATCACTAATTCACTGTGGTTGTTTTGCCAAGTCCCCACATAATTTTCATGGCCTTTGAGGAGTGGACTGTCTTGTGTACAGGCAGCGAGCATGAGCAGACAGAGGGGCGCAAATACGAGATGTTTTTTCATAAAGAAATCTACCACGCAGGAGATTTCTTTAAATGTGCGCCTGAAAACTGAAACTTACAATAAGCTTTTTGAGTTTCAAGGGTGATCAAAAAATTGAGGCAGAACAGTAGGCATATGTGATGTTTTTCAGGTCACGCTCAACAAATCTTTGCAGTATAAAAAACTCACTTCATGCTAATTTAAAATCAATCAGTTGATGATGCTTAAGATCGATCATTTCAGCGCATGAAAAAAATATAGAGATTGAAAATAATGCAAGGTTTTGTAGATTTTTGGAAAAGCTTTAGACTTTTACCCTCAGCATGGCTGTTACTGGTGCAGTTTCTGATCTTGGTTTTAACCGCGATTACCCGAGAAAGTCTGTCTTTTCGTGCGCTAATTTGGGTACTTGGGGTGTCGGTACTATTGATCATTGCCAAAGTGATTCGCCAAACTCCAATGTTTACGATTCTAGGACTGAGTTTTGTTGGCTGCGCCGTATTGTTTTCTACTTTGATTATGCTCGGTGTAAATCATCCGAATATTCAAATTATTGCGCATGGTTTTGAAGCCTGTGCGTATTTTAGTGCAGCCTATGGTGTATTGCGCTATATGTTTGCCGATCGCTATTTAACCAAAGATGAACTTTTTGCAGCAGGGGCAGTATTTACCCTCATCGCATGGGGTTTTGCTTTTCTCTATAGTATTTGTCAGCTGATTTATCCGGATAGTTTTGTAAATCCTGCAGAGCCGGGCATGCAGTCGTGGTTAGATTTATTATTTTTAAGTTTTAGTTTGCAGTCTGCCACGGGCTTGTCGGATCTCATGCCTGTGAGTGCGCCTGCACGGGTCTTGGCTATGCTTCAAATGTTCTGTGGGGTGATGTATTTGGCTCTCATCGTTTCACGCTTAATTGCATTGCAATATATTACCCATTTACCGGAACGCCATGAGCCCAAAGACAAATAATGGCAGGAAAAAAAAGGACGCAAATGCGTCCTTTTTGGTATTCAGTATCTAATATGAATTAGAAACGGAATTTAGCGTTTACGCCAACAGTTTGGGTATCAAGCGCAACAACTTCTTTAGCATTAGCATTTACATAGCTAGCACCAACTGCAACAGCAGGAGTGATGAAGTAGTTTACATTCGCGCCCCAAGCTGAGTCTGGAGTACCTTCAAAGCTAGATTCAGCGTAAGAAGCACCAACGCTTAATTTAGGAGTTACGAAAAGATCAGTTTTGAATTGGTAAGCAGTGTCATCACCGTAGATGATGCCTGATTCGAAACCAATTGCCATGTTAGTGTCGTCGATTGCGCCAACATATTTAGCACGTGCAGTGATTGCGTCTTGGTCTTGACCAATAGTCGCAGCTTCTGCAGCAGCTTTAGCAACACCGTTACCCATAACGTTGAACGCGTCAACAGCAGCTTGGTCAGCAACGCTAGTGTAACCAACAGCAACTAAGAAGTTTTGAGTTGGAAGCGCACCAACTTCTAATGCATAACGGTCGCCATTGCCTTCTAATTCTTTAGATACTTGGTTTTTAGAATCTAAAATAGTGTGGCTGTAAGACGCGCTTGCATATACAGGAACAATTTTAGTTGGAACATAAGCTTCAGCTTTAGCGCCAAAGTTATGAGCAACTACGTCAACACCTTGTGAACCAACTTCGCCGTAGTTGTAAGCAACAGATACGTTAGAAGCTTGGTTTAAGAATGCAGCTTCTGCTAAAGGACCTTTTGTAGAGTCAACATTTTTGAAGTAGTAAGTACCTTGAACACCACCAATGAAATCTTTGTCATTTGCAGTTGTGTCGATGTATTCTGCTTGGCCTTGAACTTCAAATTGGTAAGCTTGAGCACCGGTCATGGCTAATAATAAAGCAGTGGCTAAACCGAGTTTTTTCATGATTTTCTACCAGTTGTTACAAATGGATTAAACATTGAGCATTGTATTGTAACAATATATTAAGTCAATGATCCTAAAGGTTATTATTCAGTCTCTGACTCAGATCTTTATTTCATAATAAGAAATTCAGTTTTTACTCTAACTAATAAGTCACTGAAAAAAAATCATTGAGAACAATTAAGTAAGTTTGACTAAAGTCGTAATCGAAAAAATAGGCTTGAAAAATTACACAACTTTTCGATCTAAAATAACAATCAATAGACTTCCGTCATAAATCAAAAAACGTACAATTTATTTGATCTTAAATTAATCAGCAAAATTATTTAATTCAAGGGATAATTCTTGGATGAAATTCAAAGATATTCAAAAATTATCAGACGTTAAA